>JAKAHP010000075.1 GCA_021825505.1 Pseudomonadota bacterium | reverse complement strand
CGGCAGCTGGCAGCGGGCCCGGCGCCGCGGCAGCCGGCGCCACCGACGCGCCGGCCGTCGCCTCGCTGCGCGCGCGACAGGCGCTCGATGCCTACGGCGGCGTGCAGGCGCAGCTCGCCACCAATGCGCCGGCCACCGCACCGTTGCCGGCGCAACTGCAGACGCTGGTGCAGCAGCAGCTGGCCACGCTCGCGCAGGGTGCGATGGTCTGGGTCGGCCAGGTCTGGCCCGGGCAGGAAATGCAGTGGCGCGTCGAACCCGATGCGCAGGATGGCACCGCCGCGGAGCAGCCCGCATCGCGCGGCTGGACCTCGGTGATCCGGCTCGAGCTGCCGCGACTGGGCCCGATGGTCGCGACGCTGCACCTCGGCGCCGACCAGCACCTGCGTGTGCGTCTGCAGCATGGCGCCCAGGCCGCCGGCGCGCTGCGTGCGCAGCGTGACGCACTGCGTCAATCGGTCGCCGCCGCCGGGCTGCAACTCGATGAACTGGCGCTGCAGGGCGAGGGCCAGGGTGACGCGCAGGGTGATGCGCGCAGCGCCGCGCCGTCCGCGGAGGGCGCGTTGTGAGCGCACCCGCCGACGAGCGCGATCCGCCAGCGCCGCCGCGCGCGGCGGTGGCGCTGAGCTATGCCGGGGACAGTGGCGCGCCGCAGGTCGTGGCCAAGGGGCGTGGCGCGATCGCCGACGCGATCATTGCGCGCGCACGCCAGGCCGGGGTCTATGTGCACGAGTCGCCGCAGCTTGTGCAATTGCTGATGAATGTCGATCTCGACGCGCAGATCCCGCCGGCCCTGTATGTCGCGGTGGCCGAGCTGCTCGCCTGGCTGTGGCGCATCGAGCAGGGCGAGGAGGGCGCACCTGCTCCGCGCGCGCCTTTGTTGTAGCGCCGCCGCGGGCGCGGTTGCCGCGTCACGGAGCCGCCCGTACCATGGGCCGGCTACGATGGCACGTATGGATTTGTCACAGCTCAAGGAGCGCAATCTCAAGGTTCACGCCGCGCTGCGCGACGTCCAGCGCCCCTTGCCGTCGCCCAGCGCGGTCGCGCTGCAGCTGATGCAGGCGGTCGACCGCCGCGACGTCGGCGTGTTCGAAGTCTGTCGCATCGCGCGCGCCGACCCGCTGCTTGTCGCGCGCACCGTGCAGATGGCCAACTCGGCGCTGTATGCCGGCTTGCGTCAGACCGTGGCGATGGAAGATGCGGTGATGCGCATCGGCGTGTCGGCGCTGGCGCGGCTGGCGGTCGGCCTCAGCCTGGTGCACGGTGTGCGGCGCTGGAGCGGCAGTTTCGACCTCGGCGCCTACTGGCGTCGAGCGCTGGCGCGCGCGCTGGCGCTGCAGCATCTGGCGCGTCGGCAGCGCAATCTGCCGGCGTCGGAAGCGTTCAGCCTCGGCTTGCTGGCCGACATCGGGCGGCTCGCCATGGTCGCTGCGTTCGGCGACGACGCAGCGTGCGACAGCGCGGCGCAGCGCGCACGTTGGGGGTTCGATGCGTATCAGGCCAGCGCGGCACTGCTCGAGACCTGGTCGTTCCCGGCCTCGCTGTGGTTGGCGGTGCTGCCGAGTTCGCGCGAGAGCGCACAGGCCGGCGGGCGCGTCAGCGAGTTGGCGCAGATGGTCGAGCTGGCGCGCGAGCTGGCCGGCGCGCTCGACGACGGCGAACGCGACCTATCGGCGCTGTGCCTGCTCGGCGCGCGCTTCGGGCTCGACGCCCACGGGCTCGACGAGGTGTTCGAGCGCGTCGGCACCGAATTGCCGGCGATGGCCGAACTGCTCGAGCTCAAGCTGCCGCCGGAGCGGGCGCAGGCCGAGTGGCAGCGCTTGAGCCAGGCCCTGAGCGCACATCCACCGGTGGACGATGGGGCCGGCGGCGGGGCCTTGCTGCTGGCGGCGCCGACCCCGGCCAGCGAGGCGCTGCGGCGCGCGCTGGTCGAGGCCGGCGTCGCGGTCGAGGCCGCGGGCAGTGCGACCCAGGGTTTCGAGTTGCTCGGCAGCCGTGCGCCCGACGTGCTGGTGCTCGACGCCGACCTGCCGGGGCTCGACGCGCTCGCGCTGTGTCGTCAGCAACGGCTCGCGCGTGGCGCGTCGCTGTACGTGCTGGTGCTCAGTGCCGAGCCGGGCAGCGACGCGGTGCTGCAGGCGCTCGACGCCGGCGCCAACGACGCGTTGGCCAAGCCGGTCGAGCACAAACTGCTGGTGGCCAAGGTCAAGCTCGGCGAACGCGCGGTACGGCTGGTCGCAGCGCTCGAGCGTGAGCGGCGCGCGGCCGACGGCCGACAGCGCGAGCTCAGCCGTTCGAACGCCGATTTGCGCGTCGCCGCCTACACCGACGAGCTGACCGGGCTGCCGAACCGGCGCGCCCTCGACGAGTTCCTGCGCGGTGGCGCCAGCGAAGCGTTCGGGCGCGGCGATCCGGTCAGCTGCGTGGTGCTCGATCTCGACCACTTCAAGCACATCAACGACGCGCACGGCCACGAGACCGGCGACCGTGTGCTGTGCAGCGTGGCGCGCGTGCTGCAGGCGCAGACCCGCGCCTCCGACCTGCTGGCGCGCTGGGGCGGCGAGGAACTGGTGCTGGTCTGCCCCGGCGCCGGGCTCGCCGCCGCGGCGCAGCTGGCCGAGCGCATGCGCGTGACGGTCGAGCGCCTGCAGCAGGTCGGGCTGCCGCCATTGACCGTGTCGGCTGGGGTCGCGCAGGCGGGCGCCGACGGTGTCGCGGCGATGCTGCGCGCCGCCGATGCGGCGCTGCTGCAGGCCAAGCGCGGCGGACGCAACCGCGTCGGCCGCGCCGCGCTCAGCGCGCCGCCGTCCTGAGCCGGCGCAGCACGACGATGTGCACGTCGCGCGCGCTGTCCTCGTGACGCAGGCCGTGGCGGCAATCGTCCACCGCGGCGAGCTCGAGGCGCTCGCCGCCGAGGTCGAGCAGCACCGTGGCGCCGCGTTCGAGCGCGGCCGCGCTCAGCAGGGTGCGCAGTCCGTCGTCGCTTTCGGCAACCAGCAAGGCGTGGTGCGCGGTGTCGCCGTCGGCGTCGCGCAGCAGCGCCGCGCGCGGCGCGAAATCGCCGCGATGCTCGATGTGCAGCTGCGCGGTGGCCTCGAGCAAGCCGCGCAGCCGCGGGTCGTCCCAGTTCACGTCGACCAGTTTGGCGGTCGGGTCGTCGCTGCGGTCGGGCATCGCGGGATCCCTCGTGCTCAGTTGCTGACCAGGTAGGCGATGAACACGCCGGCGTCCTGCGCGCCGCGCTGGCCCGGTCGGCACAGCTTGACGCGGTAGTTGCGCGGCGTCGCGTCGGTGCGCGCGGTGTCGCGCAGCAGCACGTTGACGCCGGCGCCGAGTTCGGTTTCCAGCGAAATCGTCAGCGATTCACCCTGTTCGTATTCCTGCAGCAGCGCCGCGTCGATCCAGTTGCCGTCGCCGATGCGCAGTTGCAGGCCGACCGGGACCTTCTGCACCCACAGCGCGTCGAGCAGTTGGTTGACCCGTCGCGCCGCGTAGGTCCACGGACCGCGTCCCGGACGCATGGCCTGTTCGACCGGTTCGCGCTGGCCCTGGTTGGCCAGCTCGATGAGTCGCGCCAGCTCCTGGTGCCAGTGGTCGTGCCACATGCGCAGGTCGTCGATGGTGTCGGCCATGCCGGGCAGATTGACGAAGCGCAGCCACACGCCGAGCTCGCAGGCCTGCGAGCTCGACGCGTGACCCGGGTCGCCTAAGTCGGTGACGCCGTCGAGGATTTCCTGCAGGTGGCGCTTGGCGCGCATGCGCTCGCGCGCCCACATCTCGGCCACGTCGTAGTAACTCTTGGCCTGCTGGTCGCCGATCATAGGCAGCAGCACGGTGCGACGGTCGATGCCGCCGGCCTCGGCGAAGCCCGAACGATCGACCGGCTTGAACCAGCGGGGCAGCCAGCGCGCCAGCAGGCGGCGCCAGGCGGGGGTGGCGGATTCGGCGTTCATGGCTCAGAGCATACGCAAACGCCGCGTCGCGCGCGACCTTCAGACGAATGCGAAGCGCATCGCTCCCCAGTGGCGCCCGTCGACCATCACCGGGCGCGCCAGCTCGCGCATGATCTCGCCGGTATCGCGCGCGTAGACCTGCAGCAGGAAGTCCTTGCGGTTGCGCGCCGAGGTGATGCCCACCGGGTCGTTGAACAGGCGCATCGAGCGGTTGCCGACCAGGTCCTTCTTCGGGTCGCCGGTCAGCGGCTGGTCGTACACCGAGTTGTGCGCCGCCGCGTAGCCGTTGCGGTCGACCAGCAGCACGTATTTGTACTGGTCGGACAGCGCCATGTAGCGGTCCTCGATCGGCTGGATTTCGCGCTTGACCCAATCGGTGAAGCGCGTACGGAACTTCTGCGGATCGGTATTCGGCACCGGCTGATAGTGCTCGTCGAACAGGTCCTCGGCGGTCAGTTCGCGGTTGTCGAGCGCACGTTGCAGGCGCTGCTCGATCTCGCGGCCGACCGCCTCGAGATGGGCCAGCACGATGCTGGCTGTCGAGTCGGTGCGGAACAGGGTGGCCGATTCGAACAGCCGCTGGCTCTTGTTCAGGGCCTGGTCGAGCGCCTCGGTGACTTGCGTGGCGCTGCGCACCGATTCCGCGGCCTCGTCGCGCACCAGCGCGGCCATCGAATTGAAATCCTGGTCGAGTGCGCGCATGCGGTCGGCCTGCTGCGCCAGGTCGTGCGTGACCGACGCGGTCTGCTGGGCCACGTCCGTGACGCCGCCGGCGATGTCGCCGAAGTGGGCGGCGATCTTCTGCACGCGCTCCTGGCTGGAGTTCATGTGCGCGGAGAACTGGTCGGTGCTCTGGCCGACCGCGTTCAGCGACTTGCCGATCGCCCCGACCGCGTCGCTGATGCTGACCACCGACTTCTCGGTGGTCTGTGCGAGCTTGCGGATCTCCTCGGCGACGACCGCGAAGCCGCGCCCGACCTCGCCCACGCGCGCCGCCTCGATGTTCGCGTTGAGCGCCAGCAGATTGGTCTTCTGCGCGATGTCGCGGATCGTGGCCATGTGCTGCACGACACCGCCGAACTGCTGCTGCAGCGCGGCGATTTCGGCGCGGTTGCGCGCGTTCTGCTCGACCAGCGCGTCGAACAGTTCGCGGATCGACGCACTTTGCGCGGTGCCGTCGCCGGCCAGACGGTCGATGCGCCCGGCGGTGGCGTCGACCTGCTGCACATGACGCAGCAGCTCCTCGGTGTGATCGACCAGGCCGCGCAACTCCTCGCCGACACTGCCCAGGCGCGCAGTCTGCCCGGTGGCGTTCTGCTGGCCCTGGGCCAGCGCCGCCTTCGACGCGAAGCGGATGCGCGCGATGGCGTAGGAGACGTCGGTGGCGCCTTCGGTGACCTGGTCGACGAAGGTGCGCTGCAGCGCGAACAGCTGGCGCTCGGCGTCCGGCAGTTGCGCAACGTGCTCCTCGCGCAGGTCCAGCGGCGGGTTGTCCAGCCATTCGCGCAGGGTCTGGGGCGGTTTCTTGTCCATGGTCTTGTGGCCCTCGGTGCCGGGTTGCCTGGATCAGTGCCGGATCAGCGGGCGTGCGCGGCGATCGCGCGGCGGATCGCGTTGCCCAGTTCCTCGGCGACGAATTTCGCGACGTAGCCTTCGGCGCCGACGTTGCGCGCATGGTCCTCGTTGGCCTGGCCGGTCAGCGACGAGTGGATCACCACCGGAATGCGCTTGAAGCGCTCGTCCTCCTTGATGCGACGCGTCAGCGTGAAGCCGTCCATCTCCGGCATTTCCAGGTCGGTCAGCACCGCGGCGACGCGGTCCTCGACCCGGCGACCCTCGGCCTTGGCCTCCTGCGCCAGTGCCTGCAGCTTGTCCCAGGCCTCCTTGCCGGTCTTGGTCATCACGTACGGCGCGCCGAGCGCCTGCAGCACCTTCTCGATCTGGCTGCGTGCGACAAAGGAGTCGTCGGCGGCCAGGATCACGCTGCCCGGGGGCAGCGCGAGCTGGCTGCCGACATGCTGGGCATTGACCTCGGGCACGCGCGACGGCAGCACGTCGCGCAGCACCTTCTCGACGTCGAGCACCAGCGCCAGGCGCGACTTCTCGCCGTCGGCGTCGAGCCGCGCGATGCTGGTGACCATGCCGCCCACCGCGTTGGCTTCGGCCGACAGCACGCGGCTCCAGTCCAGGCGAACGATCTCCTCGACTTCCTCGACCGCGAAGCCCTGCACCGAGCGCTCGTACTCGCTGACGATGAGGATGTTGAGCGCCGAAGGTTTGCAGCCGACCACCGAGGGCAGGTCGATCACCGGAACGATCTGGCCGCGGATGTTGGCCACTCCGAGCACGTGCTGCGGCGCGCCGGGCATCGCCGTGATCGGCGGCATCACCAGCGCTTCGCGCACCTTGAACACGTTGATGCCGAAGATCTCGCGCCGCCCGCCGGGCTCGTCGCCGAGCCGGAACAGCAGCAACTCGAACTTGTTGGTTCCGGCCAGGTGCGAGCGCTCGTCGACTTCCTGCAGGACTGTGGACATGGGAAAACTCCGTTCAGCGAATTCGGGGTGGCAGATTCAAGACAGCTGCTTGAGCAGAGCCTCGATGTGGTCGGTGATGGTGTCGCTCAGGCCCTCGAGCTCGGCCGACAGTTGCTTGATGCGGTTGACGTCGCCGGCGCGCAGCGCCTCGACCAGCGCCTGGCCGGTCACGTGCACGCTCTTGTGCACCGACTCGGTTCCGGTGAAGCCGGCATCCGAGCCGAAGTAGCTCTGCGCCGGGCCGTAGTACCACTTGCCGAAGAAGCACGAGCGGTAGTTGGACACGTCGAGGTCGATCGAGCGCCCGTTCTGCGCGGCGGCGAGCAGGTCGCCGATCCACGCATAGTGCATCGCCAGCGAAATGCGCAGCGCGACGCCGGGGCAGGGGTAGGCGCCGATCTGCGCGGCACCCTCCTTGAGCTCGGCGCGCGCCTGGCCGACGGTGGCGAACATCGCCTCGAACTGGGTCGAGAGCTGCTGCAGCGCGTCGCTGGCGGCCTGGCCGCTGCTGCGCTGGGCCTGTGCATCGGCGGCGAGTTGCTGCATGGTCTGCGTCTGGCGCTGGGCCATCTGCACCGTCGCGTGCATCGTCGTCTTCACGTCGCGCATCGAGGTCTGCACCGAGCCGACCAGGTTGCCGACGCGCTCGATGCGATGCACTGCCGCTTCCATATCGTGGCCGAGGTCGGCCGAGCTGTCGCGGATGGCCAGTGTCAGATCGTCGATGCGGCGCGTGATCGACGCGGTCTTGCGCGCCAGATTGCGCACCTCGTCGGCCACGACGGCGAAGCCGCGGCCGGCTTCGCCGGCGCGCGCTGCCTCGATCGCCGCGTTCAGCGCCAGCAGATTGGTCTGGTTGGCGACCTCCTGGATGCCGGCGGTGAGCTGCTCGACGGTCTGCACCGACTCGACGAAGCTGGACAGCTTGCCCTGCGTGGAGCCGACGAACTGGCTGACGTCGTGAACTTCCTCCTGCACCGCGTCGAGCGCGCTCTGGCTGCGGCTGACGCCCTCGGCGGTGGCATCGGTCTTGCCGCGCAGGTCCTGCAATTCGACTTCGGCCGCCGAGGTGCGCGAGGCCGCGGCCTGCAGCCGTTGCGCGGTGTCGAGCACGGCGCGCGACAGGTCGCCGAGCTCGCCCTGGAAGCCGGCGACCTTGCCCTCGGCGAAGGCCAGGCTGCGCGTGGTCTTGCGTACGGCGTCGGCGCCGGCCAGCAGCGCGTCGCGCACCGCACCGAAGCGCGCCGACCACGCCGGCCCGTCGACCAGGCCGACGGCCAGCAGGCGCTCGTCACCGCGGCCGTCGAACAAGTCGAACACGGCATCGAGCACCGCCTCGCGGTCGGCCTTCAGCCGCGCCAGCAGGCTCTCCTGGGCGCCGCCCGCCGCAGCTTCGGGAAGCTCGGCGGCCACGGTTGGTTGTTCGGTCAGTTCGTCCATCATCGGCTCCGGGAGATCGAGCGGGGGCCAGCTGCCAGTGTCGCTCTCAAGTCTTGCATCAAGGTTTCACGCCGTGTCGTGGGCGCCGGCGGCCGCGGTCTGGCTCCCGCGGTGGCCGGCGCATCGAGGTATCAGCCCAGCGCGCTGCCGACGTCGAGCTGGTCGAACCAGTTGATGAAGCGCTCGACGTTCTTGCCGGTGTAGATCGCACCGTGCTGCGGGCACAGGAAGTCGATGTCGAGTTTCGACACGCGCTCGCACCAGCTGCGCTTGGCCGCATTGCTCGGCATCCAGCGCTTGTGGAAATATTCCGCATGCTTGATGTGGGCATCGAACGCCGTCGAGGTCTCGATGTCGCGGCGGTCGACGAAGGCCGGGTGGCCGGGCGGCAGCAGTGCCGCGCCGACGTCGCCGCTGAAGAGCACGCGTGCGGCCGGGTCGTACAAATGGAAATTTGCCGACGAATGCAGGTAATGCGCCGGAATCAGTTGCAACCGCGCAGTGCCGACCACGATTTCGCCGCCCTCGTCAGGAATGCCCTGAATGTTGGCATCGAGCGCGCCGTAGTGGCGGATGAAGCCGACCCACAGCTTCGACGTGTACCAGGTGATCTCGGGGTTGCAGGCGGCCCACAGCGGCAGGCTGGAGGCGATGTCGGGATCCTGGTGGCTGACGAAGGCCGACTTGATGCTCGACGGCGGCAGCATGTCGACCAGCGCCGAGAACACCTGCGGGAACACTTCGAAGCCGCCCGGGTCGAGCAGCATCGTGTGGCCGTCGACCTGCAGCGCGAAGACGTTCGAGTCGATCACGCGGGTTTCGTCCTGGTCGTAGACGATGAACCAGCTGTGCTCGCCTTCGGAATAGAACTTTTCGGTTTTCATGGAAGGACCTTCTCGATGTGTTCGACGTACTTGCGCAGCAGCTCGCGCACCTGCACCACCGCGTTGTCCATGTCGGCCGATACCTGGGCCAGCGCGGCGCGCGCATCGCCCTTCAGCGCGGCTTCGATGCGACCATTGACGACGACGTATTCCAGTTCGGCCACGACGCTTTCGAAGCGACCCAGTGCCTGGCGCAGCCGGGTGCCCGCGCGCCGACTGCGCTCGGTGCGGTGATGCAGCTCCTTTTGCTGCTGGCGCACCGTGCTCTGCAAGGCCGGAGCGCGCTGGCGTATTTCCCTGGGCAGTGCGTCGAGCTTGTCGATCTGCTGCGTGTCGCGCAGCGTCTCCATGAAGCCGAGCATCAAGGGCTGGATCGCCAGCTGCACGTCGGCGGCGGCATCCTGCAGCTGTTGCGCGCCTTCGCGGAACGACTGGGCGACGACGCCGTAGCCGGCGAGTTCCTTGCCGTGGCGCTTGACCAGCACCTGGGCGTTGAGCGCCTTGCGGTCGATTTCGCGCAGGCGCCGCTGCAGCTGGCCCTGGAACGCGAAGGTGGCGTCGGCCACGCCGACAAAGCTGTCGCGCAGTTGCAGCAGCGTGCCGACGTTCGTCTTCGGCGGCGCGCCGCTGGGCGCCGGCGCCTGCAGTGGCGTGTCGGAGGGGGTAGTCATGGTCGCGGCTCCTTCACGCGGCCTGCGCGGTGCGCATCGCCCGCGTCAGGGTCTGAATGTCGAGGATGAGCACGACGCCGCCGCCGCCGGAGATCGTCGCGCCCTGGTACCAGCTCGATTGCTGCGAGATGTCCAGCGGCTTGACCACCGAATCCTCGGTGCCCAGCGCCTCGGACACGACGAGCAGGCCCTGTTCGGTCAGGATGCCCTCGCAGGGGTCGCGCCCCAGGCGCAGCGGCACACCTTGCAACTGCAGCCCGAGGTCGATGTAGGGCACGATGCGCGCGGGGCCGACCTGCGCCATCGGGCGCCCGGAGATGCTGTGCACGTGGTCGGGGTCGATTTCCATCAGGTTGTCGACCACCGAGACGGGCAGCGCATAGGTCTCGCGCCGCAGCTTGAAATACAGCACCGGCAGCACCGCCAGCGTCAGCGGCAGCTCCAGCGACATCTCGGTGCCCTGGTTGGCGCGCGTGGTGATGTCGACGCGTCCGCGCAGGCCCTGCACCGCGGCGCGCACGACGTCCATGCCTACGCCGCGCCCCGACAGCTCGCTGACCTGCTCCTTGGTCGAGAAGCCGGGCAGGAAAATCAGGTCGAGCATTTCGCGCTCGCTCAGCCGCGCCGCGTCGGACTCGGCCAGCAGCCCCTTGGCCAGCGCCGTGCCCAGGATCCTGTGCGGATTCATGCCGCGACCGTCGTCGCTGACCAGGATCTGCACCTTGTCGCCGAGGTGGATCGCGGCCACGCGCAGCACGCCTTCGTCGTTCTTGCCGGCGGCAGCGCGTTCGGCCGGCGTCTCCAGCCCATGGTCCAGTGCGTTGCGCACGAGGTGGATCAGCGGTCCCGACAGCGCGTCGATCACGGTCTTGTCGATCTCGACGTCCTCGCCGTCGAGCTCCAGGCGCACACGCTTGCCCAGCGCACGGCTGGCGTCGCGCACCACCCGCGGCAGGCTCTGGAACAGTCGCTTGCAGGGCTGCATGCGCAGCCGCATCACGGTGTTCTGCAAGTCGTTGACCGCCAGATCGGTCTCGCGCGCCAGCCGCACCATGGTCTCGTCGCTGGCGCCCATGCGCGCCACCGCGGCCGACAGCCGGTTGCGCAGCAGCACCAGCTCGCCGACCTGGTTCATCGCCATGTCCAGGCGCGCCGAGTCGACCCGTATGGTCGTGTCAGCACTAGCTTCGTTGGTGGGTGCGGCGGCATTCGCGTTGGCGGCGGCCGGCGCCGCCGCAGCCGGGGGTACCGTCGCCGCTGCCGCCACCGGCGCGGCTGCCGGCGCCGCTGCCAGCCCCGGTGCGACGCCCTTGCCGTACAGCTCGTCGAGCGTCTGATCGAACAGCGCCTGCAACTCGTCCTCGACGCTCGCCGGCGCCGGCGCAGCGGCCGGCGTCGGCGCTGGGTTCTTCTTCTCGACGTAGACGCCCGGCTGGCCTTGCGCGTCGGCGCGCACTTGCGCCCAGCTGCCGGAGTCCGCATCGGCGGCCGGCGCAGCGGCGGGCGAGATGG
>JAKAHP010000074.1 GCA_021825505.1 Pseudomonadota bacterium | reverse complement strand
AAGCTGGTCGACCAGCTGTCCGGGCGCACGCTGGGGCTGCGCGCCGACATGACGCCGCAGGCCGCGCGCATCGACGCGCATCTGCTCAACCGCGAGGGCATCGTGCGGCTGTGCTACGCCGGCAGCGTCGTGCACACGCGCGCGCCCAGCGTCTACGCCACGCGCGAGCCGCTGCAGTTCGGCGTCGAGCTCTACGGCCACGCCGGCCTCGAGGCCGACATCGAGGTGCAGCAGCTCGCGGTGCGCGCGCTGCAGCTCGGCGGCGTGGCGCGCATCACGCTGGCGCTGTCGGACATGCGCATCGTGCGCGGCGTGCTGGCCGGCGTGCTGCTGCCGCCCGAGCGCATCGACGCGGTGGTCGAGGCGCTGGCGCGCAAGGACCAGGCGCGGCTGCAGCAGTTGCTCGCCGGTGTCGCGCCGGCACAGCGCGACGCGGTGCTGGCGCTGCCCGAGCTGTTCGGCGACGTCGCGGTGCTGCGCGAGGCGGCACGCGTGCTGCCGGCGCGCGCGCCGATCGACGCCGCGCTGCGCGAGCTCGAGCAGCTCGCGCAGCTGCACGCGCGCGCCGGCGTCGACGTGCAGGTCGATCTGGCCGATCTGCGCGGCTACCGCTATCACAGCGGCGTGATCTTCAGCCTTTACGCCCCCGATGAGCCCGACGCGCTGGCGCGCGGCGGACGCTACGACGAGATCGGCGCCAGCTTCGGCCGCCCGCGCGCTGCCACCGGATTTTCACTGGACCTGCGCGAACTGGTGCGCCAGCGCGCGCTGCCCGGGCCGCAGGCGGCGGTGCGTGCACAGTGGTCATCGCAAGCCGGCTATGCACCCGCGGTGCAGGCGCTGCGCGCTGCCGGCCATCATGTCATCGAACTGCCGGCCGGTGCGCAATGGCAGAGCCGACGCTTCGCCTTGACGCAGGAGCTGGTATGCGTCGACGGCGATTGGCAATTGCGCGCGCTGGCGACGGCCTGAATCCGGCATCGGCGCAACGAACCATCCATAAACCAATCAGGGAACAGTGTCGTGAGCACAGGACGCAATGTGGTCGTCGTCGGCAACCAGTGGGGTGACGAGGGCAAGGGCAAGGTGGTCGACTGGTTGACCGAGCAGGCGCACGGGGTGGTGCGCTTCCAGGGCGGCCACAACGCCGGCCACACGCTGGTCATCAACGGTCAGAAGACCGCGCTGCAGCTGATCCCCTCGGGCATCATGCGCGCCGGCGTGGCCTGCTACATCGGCAACGGCGTGGTGGTCGACCCGGCGCACCTGGCGCTCGAGATCGCGCGTCTGGAAGCCGCCGGCATCGAGGTGCGCAGCCGGCTGCGCATCAGCGAGTCGTGTCCGCTGGTGCTGCCCTCGCACGTGGCGCTCGACGTCGCGCGCGAGCTCAGCCGCGAGCACCGCGGCCAGGGCAAGATCGGCACCACGGGCAAGGGCATCGGCCCGGCCTACGAGGACAAGGTCGCGCGCCGCGCGGTGCGCGCGCAGGACCTCAAGCACCCGCAGCGCCTGCACGACAAGCTGCGCGAGACCCTGGACCTGCACAATTTCATGCTGCGCGAGTACCTGCACGCGCAGCCGATCGAATTCACCCCGACCTACGAGCGCCTGCTCGAGCTGGCCGCGGGCGTGGTGCCGCTGCTGGCCGACGTCGGCCATCTGATCCACCTCGGTCACACACGCGGCGACCGCCTGCTGTTCGAGGGCGCGCAGGGCACGCTGCTCGACGTCGACCACGGCACCTACCCCTTCGTCACTTCGAGCAACTGCGTGGCGGGCAATGCCGCCGCCGGTTCCGGCGTCGGCCCGGGCTACCTGCATTACGTGCTGGGCATCACCAAGGCCTACACGACGCGCGTGGGCAGCGGCCCGTTCCCGTCCGAGCTGCCGATCGACCAGCCCGGCACGGTCGGCCACCACCTGCACACCGTCGGCCAGGAGCGCGGCACGGTCACTGGGCGGCCGCGGCGCTGCGGCTGGATCGATACCGCGGCGCTCAAGCGCGCCAACATCATCAATTCGACGACAGGGCAGTGCATCACCAAGCTCGACGTGCTCGACGGGCTGCCCGAGATCCGCATCTGCGTGGGCTACACGCTCGACGGCCGCGACATCGACGTGCTGCCGCTCGACGCCGACGACATCGCGCGCTGCCAGCCGCGCTACGAAACCGTGGCGGGCTGGTCCGAGACCACCGCCGGCGCGACGCGCTGGTCGCAACTGCCGCAAGCCGCGCGCAGCTATCTGGAACGCATCGCCGAGCTCAGCGGCACCCCGATCGCGATGGTCTCGACCGGCCCCGACCGCGAGCACACGATCGTGCTGCAACACCCGTTCGAGGGCTGAACGGCCGCGTTCCCCAGCCAACCCAACGAGAAGACGCCATGCTCAGCGAAGACGGCAAGCACCTGTACGTGTCGTGGGACGAATACCACGCACTGATCGAAAAGCTCGCCCTGAAGATTCACAAATCGGGTTGGGAGTTCGACCACATCCTGTGCCTGGCGCGCGGCGGCACGCGCCCCGGCGACATCCTGTCGCGCGTGTTCGACCGCCCGCTGGCGATCATGTCGACGAGTTCGTATCGTGAGAACGCCGGCACCTTGCAGGGGCGCCTGGACATCGCCAGCTACATCACGATGCCGCGCGGCGAGCTCGAGGGTCGCGTGCTGCTGGTCGACGACCTCGCGGACTCGGGCGAGACGCTGAAGGCGGTGGGCGATCGCCTGCGCGGCGGCCTCAGGATCAGCGAGATGCGCAGCGCGGTGTTGTGGGTGAAAGGGATTTCGACGGTGCTTCCCGACTATTACGTCGAGATGCTTCCGTCGAGCCCGTGGATCCACCAGCCGTTCGAAGAGTACGACAGCCTGCGCCCGGCACGCCTGGCCGAACGCTGGAAGATCTGAGGTTTGGTTGCGGGCGCGTTCGCGCCCGCGGCTCATTCGTCGAACAGCAGGGCGTGCGCGGTCAGCACCAGCACCGGCCCGAGGATCAGGCCGAGCATGCCGAACGCCTCGACGCCGCCGAAGATCGCCAGCAGCACCAGCAGGAAGGGCGCGTGGCCGGCGGCACCGGTCAGTTTCGGCTTGATGAACACATCGCCCGACAGGGTGATCGTGTGGCCGATGCCGAGCACGACCAGCGCCGCGCCGACATGGCCCTGTGAGCCCAGCAGCGCGGCGGCGAGCACCATCACCACGCCGGTACCGCCCGGGATCACCGACAGCAGCGCCATCGCCACGCTCCAGGCGAACGCGCTGCCCAGCCCGGCCAGCGCGAACAGCGGCAGGCTGAGCAGACCGTCCCAGGCCGCCAGCCCGGCCATGCCGATGATCACCGCCTGCGTCGAGCGCAGCACGTGATGCTCGATGCGCTGGGCCAGCGTCACCGAGACGACACGGCGCAGACTGTGCTGCAGCGCCTGCGCGATGGCGCGGTGCGAAGCCAGCACCCCCCACAGCACCGCCAACGCCAGCGCCGCGTGCAGCAGCAGGCGCAGCACATGCGCGCCGATCGCGCGCAGCTCGCCGGCGTGCGCGGCCAGCAGCGCCTGCGGCCGATTGGCCGCGATCCATGCGCGCACCGCCTCCTGGTGCGAGGCCAGGACAGGCCCGACCCAGGGCAACTGCTGCGCCGTCTTCAGCCATGCGTCGGGGTTGACGCTGGCCTGGCGCAAGGCCGGCAGCGCCGGAGTCAGCAGCAGATAGATCGCCAGCAGCGGCAGCAAGGCGGCAATCAACCACAGCGCGGTGACCAGAGACGCGGCCAGCCAGGCGGGCAGGCGCCGCTCGAGGCGCAACTGCAGCGGCAGGCTGGCGGCGGCCAGGGCCAGCGCCGCGACGATCGGCACCGCGAACGGCACCAGTGGCAACACGCCCAACGCGGCAAGCAGCGCGAGCATCCAGGGGTCGAGGCGGCGGGGCAAGGTCAGGGGCGCGGATGCACCGACGTCCGGTGCGTTGCCGATGGTAACGTGTGGCGGCGCTCGTCAGGATGGCGCAGGTGCAGGCCTATACTCCAAAATCGACGCCGCGGCTCGACGCGGCGCCCCAACCGCAGCGAGGACAGACCGATGTTTCCTGAATACCGCGAGCTGATTTCGAAGCTGAAGACCGCCGACATGCATTTCGCGCGCCTGTTCGACCAGCACAACACGCTGGATCAGCGCATCAAGAACATCGAAGACGGCATCGAAGTGGGCGACGGCGCCACCGTCGAGACCCTGAAGAAGGAAAAGCTGCGCGTCAAGGACGAGCTCTACCTGCTGCTGAAGAAGGCGGCGGCGGCCTGAGGCGCGCCGCCTGCGGCGGCGTCAGGCGGCGCGGCCGCGCTCGGACAGTCGGATCCAGTTGCGCAGCGCGATGATCGCGGCCCAGACGTTGACCGCCGAGCCCGGGATCCACAGGATCAGCCCGCCCAGGTGCTGGTCGCTGAGGGCGTCGATTCCGGAAATGGCTCGGCCGCACAGCGAATAGATCGGGTACCAATCGATGTGGCTGAGCGCCAGATAGGCGCCGACTGCCATTTGCGGCACCATCGCAAGCAGCGGCAGGAAGATGCGCAGGCCCGGTGCCAAATGCGCCGGACCGCTGGGGCGCGGGTCGAGCACCAGCCACCAGAACAGCAGCCCGTCGACCACCATCGTCCAGTTCATCAACTGGTACAGGTTGGTGTTGAGCATCACGCCGACATGCACCGGCGGCACCAGCCAGAACACGACCAGGCCGCCGAACAGCAGCGCGGCGATCAGCGGGTGCAGCACGAAGGCGATCAGCGCGCTGATCGCCGGGTGACGCCGCAGCGGCAGCAACCAGCGTCGGCGCCAGCGCACCGGCAGCGCGGCGCGCCAGGTCGGCCCGGGCCAGGCCGCGATCACGAGCAGCGGCGCCAGGTCGTGCAGCACCATCTGCTGCAGCATGTGGATGAAGAACTGGTGCTCGGCGACGTAGTCCCATTGCGTCTGCAGCGCCTGCCAGCACAGCCCCCAGCCGAGCCAGAACCACAACTGGCGCGACCACGACACGCGCCGCCTGCGGCTGCCGCGCAGGTACAGCAGCGCGCCGCCGAGCAGGAACGCGAGCATCGGCCACGACGGGTACCAGGGGTTCAGCCAGTGCAGCAAAGCGGACATCGTGTGGCGCAGGGGGAACGGGCAGCCAAAAGGGCAAAGCATAATGCGCGCCGACAATGCGTCGGGTTTGACATGACGCAGGGTCCGACGCCACGCTTGCCGTTTCAATAGTGCGACGGCCCGGTTCGGGCCGATGGACCGGAGACTTTCGACGATGCCCGCCCCGCATTCGATCTGCGATTTCTGCGACAGCCATGCCGAGGCGATCAGCGCCGGGCGGGTCCGCGTGCTGCCGCCGGTGTTCAAGCACTTCGGGCGCCAGCAGCACTTCCACGGCCAGGTCGCCACCGTGCAGTGCTTCGAGGACAACACGCTGGTGCGCGCCGCGCTGGAGACGGCGGGCATGGCGCGCGTGCTGGTGGTCGACGGCGGCGCCTCGTTGCGGCATGCGCTGCTCGGCGGCAACCTGGCCGCGCTGGCGGTGCGCAACGGCTGGGCCGGTGTGGTCGTCGACGGCTGCGTGCGCGACGTCGGTGAGATCTGCGCCAGCGCGATCGGCGTGCGCGCGCTGGCGGCGATGCCGCAGCCGCCGCGCAAGCTCGGCGCCGGTCAGCGCGACGTGCCGGTGCGCATCCAGGGGGTCTGGGTGCGCACCGGCGACTGGCTGTACGCCGACGCCGACGGCATTCTGGTCAGCGACGCCGCGCTGCACGGCGACTGAGCGCGGCGCCCGTCACCGGCCAGTCTCGGGATCCTCGATCATCAGGAAGCCCGCGGACGGTTTGCCGTCGACCACCTTGCGTGGATCGTCGGCGATGCCGAAGGCGATGGTGCGCCCGTAGAAGAATGGCATACCCAGCAGCAAATTGCCACCAGACTCGAATTTCGTCCTGACGTTGGCCGACTCAGGCGAGCTTCCAACAATATTGGACGCGTCGACGAAGCGCATGCGGTAGGAGCCGTGGAACTCACGCTGGCCCTCGGCATTTTTCGCGGTCAGCCATAGGTACCACGACGCAGGCGCCGCGCCCTGTGCGAGCGTCAGGATCGCACGGGGAGCACCGATGTCCGGGCTGCCGGAGTCGAACAAGGTCTGCACGTCCTTGGCGGGACCCGCATTTAGGGTGTTGATGCCGCCGGTGACCGCCAACGTCGATCCCGTCAAGAGAATCTTTCGCGCCGACGGTGGAAACAACTCGGCGCTCCAGGCCTCGACGCCGAGGTACAGCGTACCCATTGCGCGGCCAGCCTTCAGCTCGGCGGGGCTGAGCGCGCTCATCTGCAGCACGACGCCGTCGTTGGCCCCCACCGGAAACGCCGACACCGGGTTGGCCAACTCGAGGGCGGTAGGCGGCACGACCGGCTTCCAGCCGACCCAATCGAAGGAGCCTTCGACGGGCTCCTTCTGGAAATACGGCGCGCTGTCGGCATCGGTCGGACAGTCGCCATTCGGAAACTTCGAACAAACGTTCGGCAACGGCGCGACGCCGAGGATGCCGTTGACCCCTGCCGGCAACAGATTGACGCCGAACCGAGCGAGATTCTCGCTCGGGTGACATCCATTCGGCGGATCGTATTTCGAGGGCTTCAACACGGCGATCCCGATCGGACCCGTCGTGTACACGTCGCCCAGCCCGACCCAGGCGCTGGCCGCCTGGCCCCACATGACATGGCCGGGGAAGCGGCCGCAATAGTGGATATCGCCTGGCTTGGGGTCTTCCGCGGACACCCCCAACTTTTCCGCCAGGTCCGCCGTCAACGCGTCGGCCCTGAGCTGCAGGCCGCTCGAGCCGGTATCGAGCAGCACGTTATGCACCTGGACACAGTCGTCCGCATGGCCGGACCCAGGCCGATTGGCACACACCGACACGGTGACCAGGGGACGATTGAACTCCGGCTTGTTCGCGTCGAGCTCAACCTGTACCTCGACGGCCGAGCCGGCGGCCAGCGCAGCCGGAGCCTGGGACAAGAGTACGGCCGCGGCGATTAGGGATGGTCTGAACGTCATGACATCAAGCTCCACAGTGGATGATGTACGGTCAGACTGGTGAAACAGGCTTGGGTTCGCCTGCAGAGTAGGGCTCACGGCCGACTCGCGTGTCGCCTCATGCGCAGCTTCGCAGCGGCACCTTGTGCGCCCGGACGGCGCCGGTCAGCCGTCCGCTGCGGTGTCCCCGATCATCAGGAACCCCGGCGCCGGCGCGCGGTCGAGCACTTTGCGCGGATCCTCGGCGATGCCGAACGCGATGGCGCGACCGTAGAAGAACGGCATCCCCAGCAGCAGCACATTGCCGGACTTGTACGTCGTCTCCACCGCGGCACGCCTCGATCCTGTACCCGAGCCGCCGCAGGGGCCGACGAAGCGCAAGTCGTAGGGGCCGTGGCGCACGACGGCATCCGCGGCGGCGTTCGAGTCCAGCCACAGGGACCACGACGCAGGGCCCTTGGCGGGCATGGACACGGAAAACGCCTTGGGCGCCATGATGTACGAGGTGCCACTGTCGGGCCAGGCCGCGGCCTGGCAAGACGACGCCCGTTTGGGGTGATCGATGGTCGCGGGCAGCAGCCGCATCGGATTCTTCAGGTCAATACGCTGCGTCGGCCGGGGAAACAACTCGCCGCTCCAGGCTTCGACGCCGAGGTGCAGCGTGCCGGTGGCACGCGCGGCCTTGTGCTCGGCGGGGCCGAGCGCGCCCATGTGCAGTACGACGCCGTCGTTGGCGCCCACCGGAAACGCCGCCACCGGGTTCACCAACTCGAGTTCGGGCGGCGGCACGACCGGCTTCCAGCCGCCCTTGTCACGCCTTTTCCGGCCGTGCTCGCGCTCGTAGAACGGAGCATGATCGTCGCTGGTCGGACACAGGCCGTCGCGGAACAGCGAACAGGTGTTCGGCGACGGTGCGACGCCGAGGATGCCGTTGATCCCGGCCGGCAGGTCATTGACGCTGTAGTTGTCTCCCGTGGCCCAGGGCGGGCGGCAGCCTGACGGCCGGTCGTCCGGCAAAGGGCGCAGCAAGGCGATCCCGATCGGGCGGGTGGTGTACAGATCACCCAGCCCGACCCAGGCGCTGATGGCATGGCCCCACACGACGTCGGAGCGGAATCGACCGCAATAGTGGATGTCGCGTCGCGGCAGGCCCTTGGCGTGCGGTGCGGGCGGCAGGAACGCGCCCCGCGGCAGCGCGACCGCGGACAGCACCAGGCCGGTCGAGCCGGTATCGAGCAGCACGTTGGGGACCTCGACGCAGCCGGTCATGCTGCCGGGCTGCGGCGCCGCTTCGCACACCGTGACGGTGACCCGCGGGCGGTTGAACAGGGCGGGGTGGTCCGGGTCGAGCGCCACGTCTACCGGCAGCGCCGCGCCGGCCGACAGCGCTGCGGGAGCGTGGCAAATGAGTACGGCGGACGCGATCAGGGAGGGTCTGAACGTCATGGCATCAAGCCCGCGCGTCGCCTCACACGCGGGCTGGCCCTAGTCCAATGCGTCATGGGCTGGCGCTGCGCGCGCGGCGTCGCGCTGCCGGCCGCGTCACCGGGGTGTCGGCGATCAGCACATAGCCGTCCGGATAGACCTCCCCGGACGGGGCCTGGGTCCCGGCGATGCCGAATCCGATCGTGCGCCCGTAGAAGAACGGCATGCCGAGCACGGGCAGGGTACCGTCGCGGAAGCCCGTGATCGCGTCGTGCGCCGCCCAGCCTGGCGCTACGCCGTCGAGATTGCTGACACCGAGGCGGAACCACGGCGGGCGTTCGATGGCCAGGTTCGCGACATCGCCATCGGGTAACAGCACATGCGCCAGGTCGCCGAATCCGACGGTGATCGCGGCGCCGTCCAGGCCCTGGCAGGGTGTGCCGGGGCAGTCCTTGCCGAAACAGCTCAACGCGTGCGGCAGCAAATTGGCCGCCGCGCCGCTGTCGATGGCGATCGGGCCATCCAGCCGCAGCACGCCGAGATGGATCGCGCCCGGAATCTGCGTGTCCAGCGTGGTCCCACATTCGCAGTGTGCGCGACTGCCGAACAGTTCGGCATGCGACGCCGCCACGCCGAGGTGCAACTCGCCGTGCAGCGCGTCGGCGCTGGCCGGAACCCGATCGGCCAGCGATGGCATGCGCAGCACGACGCCGTCGTCGTAGCCGGGCGGGAAATGCGCCACCGGATTCGCCAGGTCGACACCGCTGGGCGGTTGCACGGCATGCCACGTGCCGCGGTGCTCATCGTGCGTGTAATACGCGCTGGCTCGCCAGCCCACCGGGCAGAGGCCACCCGGGAAGTTGCCGCAGAAGGTGCGCGCCGGCGCGACGCCGAGGATGCCGTTGATGTCGGCCGGCAATCCGGCGTCAGGCAGCCCCAGATCGCAATCCGGCGGCCTCGGGCCGTCGTTGACCATCAAACCCACCGGGATCGGCTCGACCGTACGCAGACCGCCGAAGCCGACCACGGCCCAGGCCACCCAAGACCACGCCGCGACCTTGTCGAAGCGCGCACACTGGCCCCAGGGGCCACGTGACGAATACAGCCGGTGCAGTGGTTGATGCAGCTGTGACCAGGCCGATTGCCTGAGCAGCAGGCCGGTGGAGCCGGTGTCGAGCAACACGCGCGGCACCTGCATGCAGGCCGCGCCGGTGGCGTCGCACACCTCGATGTCGACCAGCGCGCGGTTGGCCCCGACCTGCGCGTCGGCATCGAGCACGACGCGCACGTCGGCGACATGGTTGCTGGCCTGGACCTCCGGCACGCAGGCCCCCACGAGGACCGCCAGCGTCAGCGGGGCGCGGCCGACCGCGCGTGGCAGTCGGTGAAACAGCGTTGTGCGCATCGAGGCGCTCCTGGGACGTCGCAAAGACCATTGCGATTCGCGGCCACGCGCAGCGTTCGCGGCGCGCGCGCCGCTAGCGCCCGCCTCACGGCGGGCGCGATGTTGTCCTGATGTTGCGTTGTCGCTGCGCTGACGCCGGCCGCGTCTCAAGCAGGCGCCGGGCCGCCCCAAGCCTGCTTGAGCCCCCTCGGGGGGTGGGTTGGGCGCAGCCCGGCCCTGGGGGCTCTCAGAACCCGGCGCGGATCAGCCCGACCGCCAGGCCCTCGATCGCGAACTCCTGGCCCGGCCGCACCACGATCGGCTCGAACTCGGGGTTTTCCGGCAGCAACTCGATCTTGCCGGCGCGCTGCTGCAGGCGCTTGACCGTGACCTCGTCGTCGATGCGCGCGACCACGATCTGCCCGTTGCGCGCGTCGCGCGCCTGCTTGACCGCGAGCAGGTCGCCGTCGAGTATGCCGGCGCCCTGCATGCTGCTGCCGCGCACGCGCAGCAGGTAATCGGGACGCGCACGGAACAGCTCGGGCTCGACGCCCAGCGTCGCCTCGACGTGCTCCTGCGCCAGGATCGGGTGGCCGGCGGCAACACGACCGATCAGCGGCAGCATCAGCTGCTCCATGCCGGGCAGCGCGCGCGCCGGGTTGGTGCGCACGTTGCCGCGTGCCTGCGCGGTCAGGCGAATGCCACGCGAGGTGCCGGCCTGCAGCTCGATCATGCCCTTGCGTGCCAGCGCCTGCAGGTGGTCCTCGGCGGCATTGGCCGAGCGGAACCCCAGCTCCGTGGCGATCTCGGCACGCGTCGGCGGGTAGCCGCTGCGCGCGATCGCGCGTGCGATCAGGTTGAGGATTTCGCTCTGGCGCGCGGTCAGCTTGGTGTCGGACATGGTTCGGTGCTTCCCCTGGAAGTGGTGCCGCAAGCGGCATCGGCAATCGCATCCCTGGACTGTCATTCTATACAGTCTCGGGCGCCGCGCCACGCGCCGGGGTCGCGAGGAGCATGGAGTGTCCCCACGATGTCCTCTATCATTGCGTTTTGCGCCTGGAGGATTTATGCGCCTGCTCGGTAACGCGTTGACTTTCGACGACGTCCTGCTCGTTCCCGCCCATTCCCAAGTCCTGCCGAAAGACACCAGCCTGGCCACGCAGCTGACGCGCCGGGTCCGGCTCAACATTCCGCTGGTGTCCGCGGCGATGGACACCGTGACCGAATCGCGCCTCGCGATC
>JAKAHP010000073.1 GCA_021825505.1 Pseudomonadota bacterium | reverse complement strand
CGCGCGCCTGGGCCGCGGCGGCCGAGCGTGGCGACGCCGCGGCGCTGGCGCGCTTGCGCGATGCCGCGCGCGCGGGCAATGCCGCGGCGCAGAACTGGTACGGCATCTATCGCGTCGACGTCGGTCGCGACTACGCGGCAGCTGCACCCTGGTTCGCGAAGGCGGCTGAGCAGGGCGATGCTCCCGCGCAGTACAGCCTGGCCGTGCTCTATACCGACGGGCTCGGCGTGCCGCGTGACGTCGGCCGCGCGCTGGCGTGGTATCGACGCGCGGCCGCCCAGGGCTATGCACGCGCGCAGAACAATCTGGCCTGGTTCTATGCCAACGGCCAGGGTGTCGCGCGCGATCTCGCGCGCGCCGCGCACTGGTACCGGCGCGCAGCCGAGCAGGGCAATGCGACGGCCGAGCTCAGCCTGGGCCTGCTCTATCGCGACGGTGCCGGCGTGCCGCGCGATACGGCGCAGGCCCGCCAGTGGTTGACGCGCGCGGCGGCGCAAGGCGACGTGCTGGCGCAGCGCGCGCTCGCGACGCTGCCGTCGCACGCATCGAAACCGGCACCGGCCCCGGCGGGGTCGTCGGCGCCGGCGCCGCGCAGCGCCGCGGCAACGCAGTCAGCGCGGGCGACGAAGGCCACTCCGGCAGCAGCCGCTGCGGTCGCCACCGCGGTTCGCGATTGGGCGGCGGCATGGTCGCGGCGCGACCTGCCGGCGTATTTCGCAGCCTATCTGCCCGATTACGCGCCGCCCGGGCAGAGCCATGCCGCGTGGCGCGCGGCGCGCCGCGCGCGCATCGCCGGCAAGGCATCGATCGTGGTCACGGTCGGGTCGCTGCGCGTCGACGTTTCCGGCGACACGGCCACGGCGCAGTTCATCGAGCACTACGCCGCCGGCAGCACCCGTTTCGACGGCGCGAAGACCCTGCAACTCAAGCGCGTCGACGGTGCCTGGCGCATCGCCCAGGAGAAGTAAGTGATCACTCTCTTAGCGGCAGTCGCACGTCGCTCTTGACCTCGCGCAGCACGATGCTCGAGCGCACGTGTGCGATTCCCGGCAGACGGAAGATGTGCTGCTGCAGGAACCGGTCGTAACTGGCGATGTCTCGGGTCACGACCGTCAGCAGATAGTCCGCCTCACCGGTCGTCGACACACAGCGCACGACCTGCGGCAACGCCCGAATCTCGCGCTCGAACTGCTCGACGATTGCGTCGCTGTGCGGGCTGAGGTTGACTTCGGCCACCGCGACCAGGCCGAGGCCGACGCGGTCGCGGTCGACCAGCGCGGTGTAGCCGCGGATCACGCCGGCGGCCTCCATGTCCTTGACGCGTTTCCAGCACGGCGTGACCGACAGTCCCACCGCGTCGGACAGTTGCTGCATGGTCTGCCGCGCATCGCGCTGCAACTCCTCCAGAATACGCAGCGACGCTGAATCGAGAACAAAATCCTCAGCCATGACGCTTTTCGAAAAAATATTTCCGCCAATTCTGCGCGAAATCTAAGGTTTTTGGAATCCATTTTTCCGATGTTGAAACTATGCTTTTTTCATCATTCATCGGGAGACGACGATGCAGCAGACCGGTTCGCGCCCCTATCGACTCGACGACGCGTTGTGGGCCGAGCAGGGGCGCATCTTCGTCAGCGGCACTCAGGCGCTGGCGCGGCTGCCGCTGATGCAGCGCGCGCTCGACGCCGCGCGCGGGCTCCACACGCAAGGCTTCGTCAGCGGCTACCGCGGCTCGCCGCTGGGCGGGCTCGACCAGGCGATCTGGAGTGCCGGCGCCGCCTACGCCGAGCGCGGCGTGCGCTTCGTGCCCGCGGTCAACGAGGAGTTGGCCGCGACCCAGGTGCTGGGCACGCAACGCGTCGAGTCCGACCCGCAGCGCAACGTCGATGCGGTGTTCGCGATGTGGTACGGCAAGGGCCCGGGGGTCGACCGCGCGGCCGACGCGATCAAGCACGGCAATGCCTACGGCGCTTCACCGCGCGGCGGCGTGCTGGTGGTGGCCGGCGACGACCACGGTTGCGCGTCGTCGTCGATGCCGCATCAGAGCGATGTGCTGTTCCAGGCGCTGCGCATGCCGGTGCTGGCCCCGGCCGACGTCGGGGAATACCTCGAATTCGGCCTTTACGGCTGGGCGCTGTCGCGTTACAGCGGCAACTGGGTCGGCTTCACCGCGCTGTCCGAAGTCGTCGAGAGCCGCGCCAGCGTCGATCTCGACGCGGTGGCCGCACGCGTGGCGGCGTGGCGCGATGCCGACACCGTGCACGCGCTCAGCGGCCACCGCGCGCCGGCCGACGGACTGCACTACCGCTGGCCCGACCTGCCGTCGCTGCGCATCGAGACGCGGCTGAGCGACAAGGCCGCCGCGGTCGCCGCATTCGCGCGCATCAACAGCATCGATCGCGACATCGTGAGCTGCGCCGACGCCGGTGTTGGCATCGTGAGCTGCGGCAAGGCGCATCACGACCTGATGGAAGTGCTGCGGCGGCTCGAGATCACGCCCGAGATGCTGGCCGCGGCCGGCGTGCGCGTCTACAAGGTCGGGCTGTCGTTTCCGCTCGAAACGACCCGCATGCGCGCGTTCTGCGCCGGCCTGCGCGAAGTGCTGGTGGTCGAGGAGAAGGCCCCGGTGGTCGAGACCCAGCTGCGCGCGCTGCTGTACAACGACGCGCAGCGCCCGCGCATCGTCGGCAAGCAGGACGTCGACGGCGCGCCGCTGATCGCTTCCGATGGCGAGTTGCGCCCGTCGCGCCTGATCGTGCAGGTGGCCGACTGGCTGGTGCGCCATTTTCCCGATCACGCCACCTTCAACGATCACCGCCGCCACGTGCGCGATTTCACCGAGCCGGCGTTGCTCAGCAACGCCGCCGACGGGGTGCGCCGGCTGCCGTATTTCTGCGCCGGCTGTCCGCACAACACCTCGACCCGGGTGCCGGAGGGCTCGCACGCGCAGGCCGGCATCGGCTGCCACTTCATGGCCAGCTGGATGCAGCGCGACACCGTCGGCCTGATCCAGATGGGCGGCGAGGGCGTCGACTGGGTGTCGCACGCGATGTTCACGCGCGAGCCGCACGTGTTCCAGAACCTGGGCGACGGCACCTACTACCACTCGGGTTACCTGGCGATTCGCCAGGCGGTCGCCGCGAAGGCGACGATGACCTACAAGATCCTGTACAACGACGCGGTCGCGATGACCGGCGGTCAGCCGGTGGACGGACGGCTGAGCGTCGACGCGATCGCGCGCCAGGTCGAAAGCGAAGGCGTGGTGCACGTCGCGGTGGTGTCCGATGCCCCCGCCCGGTACCACGCGCAGCGTCACCGTTTTCCGGCCGGCACCACCTTCCACGATCGCAGCGAGCTCGACGCGGTGCAGCGCCGGCTGCGCGCGATGGCCGGCGTCACGGTGCTGATCTACGAGCAGACCTGTGCCGCCGAGCTGCGCCGCCGGCGCCGCCGCGGCGAGGCGGTCGATCCGCCGCGGCGCCTGTTCATCCACGACGCGGTGTGCGAGGGCTGCGGCGACTGCAGCGTGCAGAGCAATTGCGTCGCGGTGCAGCCGCACGACACGCCGCTGGGGCGGCGCCGCCACATCGACCAGTCGGCTTGCAACAAGGATTACAGCTGCGCGAAAGGCTTCTGCCCCAGCTTCGTCGAAGTCAGTGCCGCGCAGCTGCGTCGGCGCCCCGGTCTGCTGCGGCGCGACGCGCAGGCGCTCGAGGGTCTGCGCGCGCGCGTCGCCGCGCTGCCGCCTGCGCCGCAGCCGGCCTGGGACGGCCCCTGGGATCTGCTCGTGGCGGGAGTCGGCGGCACCGGCGTGGTGACGGTCGGCGCGCTGGTGGCGATGGCCGCGCATCTGCAGGGCGCGGCGGCCAGCGTGCTCGATTTCATGGGCTTCGCGCAGAAGGGCGGCGCCGTGCTGTCGTTCGTGCGGCTGGCGCGTCGCGCCGATCAGCTGCACCAGGTGCGCATCGACGCGCAGCAGGCCGACGCGCTGCTGGCCTGCGACCTGGTGGTCGGCGCCAGCCCGGAGGCGCTGCAGACGGTGCGCCTGGGGCGCACCCGCATCGTCGCCAACACCCACCGCGTGCCGCTGGCCGAGACCATGCGCGACCCGCAGGCGGAGCTGCCGGTCGACGCGCTGCTCGAGAAGATGCGCGCGGCCGCTGGCGCGCAACAGCTGGACCTGTTCGACGCGCACGCGCTGGCCGAGGACTTTCTCGGCGACAGCGTCGGCGCGAACATCGTCGCGCTGGGCTACGCCTGGCAGCGCGGCCTGGTGCCGCTCGAGGCCGCGTCGCTGCTGCGCGCCATCGAGCTCAACGGGGTCGCGGTCGATGCCAACCGGCTGGCGTTCGATCTCGGTCGGCTCGCCGCCGGCGATGCCCAGGGCTGCGCGGCGCTGCGCGGCGGCGCGGCGCAGCAGGGCGGCGACGACGACGTCGACGCGCTGCTGGCGCGCCATGTCGCGCTGCTGCGCGACTGGCAGGGCGAGGCCTGGGCGCGGCGCTACGCCGAGCAGGTCGAGCGCGTGCGTCGACATGAGCAGGCGATCGGTGGCGACGGACGCCTGGCGCGTGCCGTGGCGCGCGCGCTGGGCAAGCTGATGAGCTACAAGGACGAGTACGAGGTGGCGCGGCTGTACACCGCACCGGAGTTCGCAGCGGCGCTGGCCCAGGCCTTCGTAGGCAGCCCGCGCATCGCCTTGCTGCTGGCGCCGCCCTGGTTCGGCTCGCGCCGCAAGATCCGCGTCGGCGCCTGGGCGCTGCCGCTGCTGCGCTTGCTGGCGCGCGCGCGCGGCCTGCGTGGCACCCGCTTCGACCCGTTCGGCTACAGCGCCGAGCGCCGCATGGAGCGGGCGCTGATCGAACACTACCTGGTGCTGCTCGACGAACTGCTGCCGCGCCTGGACCCGGCACGACTGCCGCTGGCGGTGGAGATCGCGTCGCTGCCGATGTCGATCCGCGGCTTCGGCCACGTCAAGCTGGCCGCGGCCGAAGCCGCGCGGCTGCGCCAGGCCGAGTTGCTGCACCGTTTCGATCCGTCGCGCTGGGCGGCGCCGGCGGGCCCGGCGCGCGCCGGTCAGCTGCGCGGCATCGCGATCACCGCGGCGTCGCGCTGACGCCGGCGTCGGCGCGTACCGCGGCCTCGAACACGCCGAGCGGCTGCGCGCGCGCGAAACGCCAGCCCTGGAACGCGTCGCAGCCGTGCGCGAGCAGGAAGGCGTGCTGGGCGTCGGTCTCGACGCCCTCGGCGATCACGTCCAGCCCCAGGCCCTTGCCCAGCGCGATCACCGCCTGCGCGACCATCGCGTCGCTGCCGCGCTGCGGCAGCTTGGCGACGAAGGATTGATCGATCTTGAGCTGGTCTAGCGGCAAGCGGGTCAGGTAGGCGAGCGACGAGCTGCCGGTACCGAAGTCGTCGAGCGAGATACCCACACCGTGACGCTTGAGCTCGCCGATCTTGCGCACCGCGTCGTCGATGTCGTCGAGCACCAGGCTTTCGGTGATCTCGACTTTCAGCCGCTGCGGATCGACGGCGCGCTCGTGCAGGGGTTGCAGCACCGAGGCGACGAAATCATCGCGGCGGAATTGGCGCGGGCTGACGTTGACCGCCAGCTGCAGCTCGCGCAGCGCGTCGTCGTGCTGCCAGCCCGCCAGCACACGGCAGGCTTGCTCCAGCACCCAGCGGCCCAGCGGCTCGATCAGACCGGTGTCTTCGGCCAGGCCGATGAAACGGTCGGGCAGCAGCAGTCCGAGGCGCGGGTGCTGCCAGCGCAGCAGCGCTTCGGCGCCGCGCGCGCGCCCGCTGCGGTCGACCTGCAATTGATAGTGCAGCACGAACTGCTGCAGCTCGATCGCGTCGCGCAGATCGGTGGCCAGGGCGCTGCGCTGCTCGAGCGCGCTTTGCATTTCCTGCTCGAAGAAACACACGCGGTCGCGACCTTCGGTCTTCGCGCGGTACATCGCCAGCTCGGCCTGCTTGAGCACGGTCTCGACGTTACTGTCGACGCCGCTGAACAGCGTCACGCCGATGCTGGCGCTGCACGCCGGAGTGTGCGCGCCCAGCGGATAGCGCGCCGCCAGGGCACTGCGCACCTTGTCGGCCAGGGCCGAGGCGTAGCGCGCCGCGCGATGGGCGTCGGCGCCGAGGTCTTCCATGATGATCGCGAACTTGTCGCCGCCGAAGCGCGCCAGCGTGTCGCCGTCGCGCACCGCGGCGCGCATGCGCTGCGCGGCCTGCAGCAGCAGCTGGTCGCCGGCGCGGTGGCCGAGCGCATCGTTGATGTCCTTGAAGCGATCGAGGTCGAGCAACAGCATCGCGCAGTACTCGCGGGTGCGTGCACTGCCGGTCAGCGCGTGCGCGATGCGGTCGTGCAGCAGCGCGCGGTTCGGCAGCTCGGTCAGCGGGTCGTACTGCGCCAGGTGCTGGGCGCGCGCTTCGGCCTCGCGCTGCCGCGTCAGGTCGGAGAAGCTGCCGACGTAGTGCGTGATGGTGCCGTCGGCGTCGGTGACGGTCGAGATCGTCACCCACTCCACACGCAGCTCGCCGTCCTTGTGGCGGTTGACGAGCTCGCCGGCCCAGTAGCCGTCGCGCGCGACCGCCTGCCACATCGCGCGGTAGAAGGCCTCGTCGTAGCGCCCCGAGCGCAGCAGCCGCGGCGTCTGACCCACCGCCTCGGCCGCGCTGTAGCCGGTCAGCCGGGTGAAGGCGCGGTTGACACGCTGGATCACGCCGCGCGGATCGGTGACGATCATGCCCTCCTGCGACTCGAACGCGGTAGCGGCGATGCGCAGCTCCTGCTCGTCGCGGCGACGCGCGGTGACGTCGCGCGCCAGCACGATGTAGCCCGGCGGCGTCTCGCGCCAGCTCATCGAAGCCTCGAACCAATGTTCCGCATCACCCAGTTGAATGGGGTAGGGCGCGCTGATCGCCCAGCCGTCGCGCTGCGCCGCCTGCAACGCGTCCATGCACGCGCGCGCCGCCGGCTCCGGCAGCACGTCGGCGAAGCTGCGGCCGAGAAAGCGCTCCGGCGGCACTGCCAGCAGTTCGCTGCGCGGCGCGTGGTGGCCGACGATGCGTTGCTGCGGGTCGACTTCGAACAGCAGGTCGGGCAGCGCGTCGAGCACGGCCTGCAGTTGCGCGCGGCTGCGCTTGAGCTCCTCGGTCGAGCGTTGCAGCGCGCGTCGCGCCGCGCTGTCCGCCAGCGCGCGCTGGATCGCGTCGCCGAGCCGCGCCGGGCGGTCCTTCAGCACGAAGTCGGCGATGCCGGCGCGCAGCAGCTCGACCGCACGCTCCTCGCCGATGCTGCCCGACACCAGGATCACCGGCAGCAGCGGGTCGTGCGCGCGGATCTGGCCGACGCTGCGCAGCACGTCCATGCCGGGAACGTTGAAGTCGGTCAGCACGATGTCCCACGGCTCGCGCAACGCGCCGCTCAGGGCCTCGTCGCGATCGACGCGCAGCCAGTGGGCGTCGATGCCGCGCTGCGCCAGGTTGCGTTGCAGCAGCAGGAAATCGGTCGGCGCATCCTCGATCGCGAGGATGCGCAGCGCGGGTGTATCCGCAGCCATCTGCGGCTCAGGCCAGCGGCGGCTCGTTGACCGCCAGCCAGTACACGCCGAGGCGCGAGACGGTCTCGGCGAACTCGGTGAAATCAAGCGGTTTGCGCACGAAGCTGTTGGCGCCGTTGGCGTAGCTGCGCACACGGTCGGCGTCTTCGTCCGACGAGGTCAGCATCACCACCGGCAGCGTGCGCGTGCGCGCATCGGCACGCACGCGCTCGAGCACGTCGAGCCCGGACAGCCGCGGCAGTCCGATGTCGAGCAGCACCACCGCGGGCGGCGCCTCACCGCCGCGCGCGGCGAACTCACCGTCGGCGTACAGGTAATCGAGCGCCTGCTGGCCGTCGCGCACCACGTCGATGCGGTTGGCGACATTGCTGCGGCGCAAGGCTCGCAGAATCAGCATTTCGTCCTGAGCGTTATCCTCGACCAGCAGGATCGAGCGTGGATTCATCATCCCTTCTCCGTCGCGGCGGGCCTCTGATTCTGCCACGGATCGCTTGCCGCTCCGAACGGTTCAATACTTGGGCTGGATGCTTGAAGGGGTATGCTGGCATCGACCGCCGCTTGCCACCACGGCATGCACCGTACCGCCGACGCCCGGCGCCGCGGCCGTTCAGGGCAGCCCCTCGTACGCCAGCGTGTAGCGGTAGGCGCTTTCGATGGCACGCGCATGCGCGTGCCAGCTCAGCAGCCCGACGTCGGCGTGCGGCGGTGTCAGCAGCCGCGTGGCGAGTGCACGGCGCATCTCGGTGCTGCTTTCGCTCTGCACCATCGCCGCGCGCACCAGGATCGCGAACAGGCTTGGCCATTGCCGGCCGTGCATCCATTGCCAGGTCAGCCGCGGCAGCGTCGGCAGCGCGGCGTCCTCGAACGCCGCCGGCAGCGCGTTGTCGCCGCTGATGTCGACGGCGACGATCTGATGCACGCCGGCGTCGCGCATCACGTCGGTCGGCAGGTTGTTCAGCACCGCGCCGTCGACGTGCACCATGCCGTGGTCGAGCAGCGGGGGCAGGATGCCGGGAATCGCGGCGCCGGCGCGCAGCCACTTCCACAGCTGGCCTTCGCGGTGCACGTCGGCGCGGCCTTCGGTCAGATTGGTCGACAGGCAGAAGAACGGGATCGCCAGATCCTCGATGCGGCGCGTGCCGAAGGCGCGCTGCAGCAGCCGCGTCGCGCGCTTGCCGCGCGTCAGCGCGATCAGCGGCAGAGTCAGGTCGCGCAGCGGGTGGCCGCTGATGAAGCCGGCGCGCAGCTGCGCGTCGATCTCGGCGTCGCTCCATTCGCAGGCCGCCGCGGCGCCGACGATGGCGCCGATGCTGGTGCCGCCGATCGCGTCGATCGGCGTGCCGCGCTCGCGCAGTGCGCGCACCACACCGACGTGGCCGAAGCCGCGCGCACCCCCGCCCGACAGCACCAGGCCGACCGCGCGTTGCGCCAGGTGGCGCGCGAGCCGCGCGAAATCGTCGGCTTCGCGCAGATGATGGGTCTGCACGGGGCCGTCGAACAAGCGCATCCAGTCGCGTGCGCGCTGGGCCGGCGGCGACCCCGGCGGGCCCAGCAGCAACAGCCGGCGCGGGCGATGCAGCGCGTCCTCGCTCCCGCGGCACAGCGCGTCGGGCCAGGGCTGCGGTGTCGCGCGCAGTTCGGCCGCAAGCAGGAACTGATCGGCCTGGCGGATGCAGGTCGAACGCCACACGGCATCGTCGGCGTCGGCCACGTAGAGCACGAAGCGATGTTCGCGCTCGCGCGCGCTGTGCCAGGCGGCGTCGCGCCCGCGCCCCAGCGCGGCGTCGAGCACCAGCGTCGCGCCCAGCGGGCGCAAGGCGCTGGCGAGGCGCTCGGCGCTGTCGCGCAGGGGCAGCTGTGGGTGTGCGCCGAGCAGCGCGAAGGTGCGCGGCGGTGTCAGCGCTTCGCCGGCGTCGCGGCGTCCCAGGCGCACCAGGATGTGGCGCAGCGACTCGGCCAGCGCCTGCGGATGTTCCGCCATCAGGCGCAGCAGGATGTCGCTGCGGCCCAGGCGCAGCAGCGTGCAGTCGCGCAGCGCGCGTACCGTGGCACTGCGCGGCTGGCCGGTCAGGAAGCCGAGTTCGCCGACCGTCTCGCCCGGGGTGATGGTGCCCAGCAGCTGTTCGGCGCCGCCGGCGAGGCCGCGCCCGAAGGCGCCCAGGCTGCCCGAGCACAGTACATAGAGCGCATGTGACGGCTCGCCGGCGCGGAACAGGATGTCGCCGCCGCGCAGCGCATTCGGCTCCGCGTAGGGCAGCAAGGCGCGACGCAGTTCGGCGCGCAGCCCGCCGAACACCGCGGTACGTTCGAGCCCGTCAAGGATTTCCTGTTGCGTCCAGGTCATCGTGCCGATTTTGCTGTGTTGGCGCGCCAGCTATGTGGCGCGTGCGTGCGGATTCATGCGGCGATGATCGCCGCCCGCCGGTACAGGGTCAAGCCGCGCGCCGTTGCGGCACGCCGCGGCCTTGCCCTTGCGGTCGGTATGGGCTTGCGGGAGCACGGCGCCGGCAGGCGCGTTTCAATCGACCCGATCGCGAGGGAGGGGGGCCATGGCGCGGCAAGTCGACGGCGCACAGGTAATGGCGACGGCAGCATGGGTCGCGGCGCCGCCGTGCGCCGCAGCCGCCGCGCTGGCCGACGGTCTCGGCCTTGCGCCGTGGATCGTCGTGTTGCCGGCGTTGGCGGCGATCGCGTTCGCGGTGCATGCGGCGTGGTGCCTCGATTCAAGGTCGATGCGCGGCAACTGCCTTCCGGTGGGGTGCGCCGTCGCCTTGGCCTGCGCGCTGGGGCGCTGGAGCGAGGCGGCGCTGGCCGCGGTGTTGAGCGCGCTGGCGCTGGTGCTGGCGATGCGCGCGCAGCGGCGCGGCCGCCGCCGCCTCGACGCGGCGACGCTGCTGCCTCGGCGTGGGCGGGCCTGGCGCGACGGGCGCTGGGTGCGTTGCGCCGCCGCGTCGCTGCGCCCGGGCGAGCTGGCGCGCGTGCTGCCCGGCGAGCGCATCGCCGGCGACGGTCGCGTGTGTGCCGGCAGTGGCGACGTCGACCAGCGTGCGCTCACCGGCGAGCGTGCGCGCGTGACCAAGGTGTGCGGCGACCCGCTGTACGCGGGCTGTCGCAACGGTGCGCAGGTGCTGGACTACGAAGTCGGTGCGGCGGCGCCGGCATCGCTGCTCGCGCGCAGCGCCGCGGCGCGCTTGCGTGGCCTGGCGCGCGAGGCGACACCATTCGCGCAATGGCCGCGCATCGCCCTGGCCGGAACACTGGGCGGTGCCGTCGTGGTGCTGCTGGCACCGGGGCTGGCCGGATACGCATTGCCCGCCTGGCGCGATGCGCTGGCGCGGGTTCCGGTATTGCTGGCGGTGGCGTGGCCGTTCGCCCTCGCGCTGGGCGTGCCGGCGTGCACCGCGTCGGCGCTGGCCGCGGCGGCGCGCCGCGGCATCGTCGTCGACGGCGCCGAGGCGGTGCGCCGCGTCGCCGCGGCGACCGAGGTGGTGCTCGACGGCGTCGCCGCTGACGCACGTGTCGAACTCGACGGCTGGCAACTGCTCGGCGTGCGGCATGCGCCGTCGCGGCTGCTGGGCATCGTGC
>JAKAHP010000072.1 GCA_021825505.1 Pseudomonadota bacterium | reverse complement strand
GCGCGCTCCGGATGGAATGGCCGCCACCGGCCGCGCGCTTCGGGGCTGGCGGCAGGCTTCCACCGGAATCGTCGGCGCGCTCCGGATGGAATGGCCGCCACCGGCCGCGCGCTCCGGGGCTGGCGGCAGGCTTCCACCGGAATCGTCGACGCGCTCCGGGGCGAATGGCCGCCACCGGCCGCGCGCTCCGGGGCTGGCGGCAGGCTTCCACCGGAATCGTCGACGCGCTCCGGATGGAATGGCCGCCGTCAGCCTCGCGCTCCGGGGCTTGCGGCAGGCTTCCACCGGAATCGTCGGCGCGCTCCGGATGGAATGGCCGCCACCGGCCGCGCGCTTCGGGGCTGGCGGCAGGCTTCCACCGGAATCGTCGACGCGCTCCGGGGCGAATGGCCGCCACCGGCCGCGCGCTTCGGGGCTGGCGGCAGGCTTCCACCTGAATCGTCGGCGCGCTCCGGATGGAATGGCCGCCGTCAGCCTCGCGCTCCGGGGCTTGCGGCAGGCTTCCAACTTAATCGTCGGCGCGCTGCGGGGCTTGAGCAGGCGCCCGCTGAGGTTTCGATGCGCCCCGCGGTTTGGCGGGGCGCGGCGGGGTCAGGCGGGGGCGACGATCAGGGTGGCGGGTTTGAAGGCGGTGTTGCCGACCGGTTTGCCGCGGCGCGCGCGGTGGGCGGTGTATTCGGCCAGCTGGCGTGCGCTGAAGGCGAGCGCGCGAGCGGCACCGCCGCGGCCGCTGCCGTGGATCTCGACGCCGTCGCCGGCGGCCAGCGGCACGACGGCCAGCAGCGTTTCGCCGGGTTCCAGGGCGATCAGCTGCAGGCCGCGGCCGCCGCGCGGCAAGGTGCGCAGTTCGTCGACGCCGAACACCAGCAGCCTACCGCCCGACGACAGCAGCGCGACGCGCTCGGCCGGGCGCGGCTGGCCGTCGGCGTCGGCGCTGCCGCGCAGCGGCAGCAGCGCGACCGGTGCTTCGCCGGGGTCGATGCTGAGGAAGGTCTTGCCGGCCTTGACCCGACTGTTCAGGCTTTCAGCCGGTGCGACGAAGCCGTAGCCGCCGCTGCCCGCCAGCAGCAGCGGCGTGTCGCCGGCGCCGGCCCACCACAGCGCCGGGGCACTGCCGGAGGCGAACTCGACGAAGGCGGTGACGGGCTGACCGTCGCCGCGCCCGCCGGGCAGCTGCGCCAGCGCGATGCTGAAGGCGCGCCCGTCGCTGCCGAGCAGCCACAGCGTCTCGAGGCTGCGGCAGGCGAACGCCGCCTGCAGCGCATCGCCCGGCTTGAAGGTGAGCGCACCCGGCACCGCCACATGGCCCTTGAGCGTGCGCAGCCAGCCCTTTTGCGAGACCACCGCGGTGACCGGCTCGTCGGCCACGCGCAGTTCCAGCGTGGCGCGACCGGCCGGCTCGATCAGGGTGCGCCGCGCGTCGCCGAACTGCTTCGCGTCGGCTTCGATCTCGCGGATCACGCGCCGCGTCAGTGCCTTGGCGTCGCTGAGCAGGGTCTCCAGCTCGGCACGCTCGCCGCCCAGGCGTTCGATTTCCTGCTCGATGCGGATCGCCTCGAGGCGCGCGAGCTGGCGCAGGCGGATTTCGAGGATGTCCTCGGCCTGCGCCTCGCTCAGGCGAAAGCGCGCGATCAGCGCCGGCTTGGGTTCGTCGCTGTCGCGGATGATGCGGATCACTTCGTCGATGTGCAGCAGCACCACGTGCCGCCCTTCGAGGATGTGCAGGCGATCGAGCACCTGCTGCAGCCGGTGCGCGCTGCGCCGACGTACCGTGGCCAGGCGGAAGTCGCACCACTGGCGCACGATGTCGAGCAGCGGCATCTGGCGCGGCTTCGCCTCGGCGTCGATCATCACCAGATTCAGCGCCACGCCGGTTTCCAGACTGGTGGTGGCCAGCAGCACCGACACCAGCTCCTCGGCCGCGATGCGGCTGCTCTTGGGCTCGAACACCAGGCGCACCGCGCATTCGCGGCCAGCCTCGTCGCGCACGCCGTCGAGCACCGACAGCATGCGGTTCTTCAACTGCTGCTGCTCGGCGCTGATCGATTTCTTGCCCAGCTTCGGTTTCGGGTCGCTGATCTCCTCGACTTCCTGCAGCACGCGTTGCGCCGACACGCCCGGCGGCAGCTCGTTGACCACCAGCTGCCACTGGCCGCGAGCGAGCTCCTCGACGCTCCAGCGCGCGCGCACCTTCAGGCTGCCGCGGCCGCTGGCGTAGGCCTCGCGGATGTCGGCGACGCTGCTGATGATCTGCCCGGCGGTCGCGAAGTCCGGGCCGGGCAGCAGCGCGAGCATGTCGTCGAGGGTCAGCGTCGGCTTCTTCAGCAGCGCCACGCAGGCGGCAGCGACCTCGCGCAGGTTGTGCGCCGGAATCTCGGTCGACATGCCCACCGCGATGCCGCTGGCGCCGTTGAGCAGCACGAAGGGCAGCCGCGCCGGAAGCAGCGCCGGCTCGTTCGTCGATCCGTCGTAGTTCGGCCTGAAATCGACCGTGCCCTGGTCGACCTCGTCGAGCAGCAGCCTGGCGATCGGCGTCAGGCGCGCCTCGGTGTAGCGCATCGCCGCCGCGCCGTCGCCGTCGCGCGAGCCGAAATTGCCCTGCCCGTCGACCAGCGGATAACGCTGCGCGAAATCCTGCGCCAGTCGCACCATCGCGTCGTAGGCCGCCTGGTCGCCGTGCGGGTGGTATTTGCCCAGCACGTCGCCGACCACGCGCGCCGATTTCACCGGCTTGGCGCCGGCCGCCAGCCCCATGCGGTCCATCGCGTACAGGATGCGCCGCTGCACCGGCTTGAGGCCGTCGGCCACCTCGGGCAGCGCGCGTCCCTTGACCACCGAGATCGCGTAGTCGAGATAGGCCTGGCGCGCATAGTCACCCAGCGCCAGCGCCTCGGCGTCGGTGTCGGCTTCGGCGTCGCGCGCGCCGCTGAACAGGTCGGGAGTGGTGTCGTCGTTCATCGTGTTTGGCATCGTTCACTCGGGGCGTGCCCGCGCCGGAGCGGGCACCGCGGCATGCTCAGACGTCGGCCTCGACCGCGTCGCCGTAGGCTTCCATCAGCTGGCGCCTGGCCTGTGCCTCGCCTTTGCCCATCAGCTGGGTGAACAGCGCGGTGGTCGCGTCCAGCCCGGCGCCGCCCACCTGCACCGGAAGCAGCCGCCGCGTGTCGGGGTTGAGCGTCGTCTCCCACAGCTGCTCGGCACTCATCTCGCCCAGGCCCTTGAAGCGCGACACGCTCCAGCTGCCTTCGCGCACGCCGTCCTGGCGCAAGCGGTCGACGATCGCGGCCAGTTCGCCGTCGTCGAGCGCGTACAGCTTGGCCGCCGGCTTGCGCCCGCGCGCCGGCGCGTCGACGCGGTACAGCGGCGGGCGCGCGACGTACACGTGGCCGCGCTCGACCAGGCGCGGGAAATGGCGGAAGAACAGCGTCAGCAGCAGCACCTGGATGTGCGAGCCGTCGACGTCGGCGTCGCTGAGGATGCAGATGCGCCGGTAGCGCAGCGCCGACAGATCGACCTCGGCGTCGGCGGCGTGCGGATCGATGCCGATGGCCACCGCGATGTCGTGGATCTCCTGGTTCGCGAACAGTCGGTCGCGGTCGACCTCCCAGGCATTGAGCACCTTGCCGCGCAGCGGCAGCACCGCCTGGAACTCCTTGTCGCGCCCCATCTTGGCCGACCCGCCCGCCGAGTCGCCCTCGACCAGGAACAGCTCGTTGCGCGACGCGTCGCGGCTTTCGCAGTCGGTCAGCTTGCCCGGCAGCACCGCGATGCCCGAGCCGCGGCGGCGTTCGACCTTGAGCGCCGCACGCTGCCGGCTCTGCGCCTGCGCGATGACCAGCTCGGCCAGCGCCCGCCCCTGCTCGACATGCTCACCCAGCCACAGCTCGAGCGCCGGGCGCACCAGCCCGGCGACCAGCCGCACCGCGTCGCGGCTGTTCAGGCGCTCCTTCATCTGGCCCTGGAACTGCGGGTCGAGCACTTTGGCCGAAAGCACGAACGAGGCGCGCGAGAACACGTCCTCGGGCAACAGGCGCACGCCCTTGGGCAGCAGCGCATGCAACTCGATGAAGCCCTTGACCGCCTGGAACAGTCCCTCGCGCAAGCCGGCTTCGTGGGTGCCTCCGGCCGGGGTCGGAATCAGATTGACGTAGGACTCGCGCAGCACCGCGCCTTCGGTGCTGAACGCGACACACCAGCTCGCGCCCTCGCCGGCCGCGAAGCCTTCGAGCACGGTGCCGGCGTCGCCGCCGCCGTCGAACTCGAGCAGCACCTCGGCTGCGCCCAGGGCGTCGCGCAGGTAGCCGCGCAAGCCGTCGTCGAAGCGCCAGCTGTGGGTCTCGCCGGTCTTTTCGACGTGCAGCGTGACCTGCAGCCCCGGCAGCAGCACCGCCTTGCTGCGCAACAACTGCTGCAACTCGGCCGCGGGCAGCGCCATCGAATCGAAATACTTCGCATCGGGCCACACTCGGATGCGCGTGCCGCTTTTCCACTCGCCGCGCGCCAGGGGCCGCAGCGCCAGCGGCGCCTGCACCACGCCGCCGGCGAAGGCCAGCGTCGCGACCTGACCGTCGCGGTGCACCTCGACCTCGAGTCTGCGCGCCAGCGCATTGGTCACGCTGACCCCGACGCCGTGCAGTCCGCCCGAGAAGCGGTACGCGGCCGCCGCATCGAGCTTGTCGAACTTGCCGCCGGCGTGCAGCTGGGTGAATACCAGCTCGACCACCGGCACGCCTTCGAGCGGATGCAGGCCGATCGGGATGCCGCGGCCGTCGTCGTAGACGCTGACGCTGCCGTCGACATATTGCGTGACCTCGATGCACGAAGCATGACCGGCCAGCGCCTCGTCGGCGCCGTTATCGATCACCTCTTGCACGATATGCAAGGGATTGACGGTCGATGTGTACATACCGGGGCGCTGCTGGACCGGCTCCAGCCCCTTGAGCACCTTGATCGACGCTTCGCTGTAGCCCTGTGTGGATCGTGTTGCCATCGATGCTTGTGGATAAACCCGAGGAATTGTGGACAAAAAAGCGCCAGCTCGACGCATCGAATCGCACGCGTCAGTTATCCCCATTGGATGGGGATAGAGTCGCCGCCAAACGCTGCGGAATCCAGCATTCATGCGGCCCCGCTCGGTCCTGCTCAAAAGTTCAGCAGCCGCGAATTTCCCCCGCGGCGCCCGCCCGACGCTGCGACTGCAGCGCCGCGCGTACGCCGCCACCCGCGCAGCGCCGGGCCGATTCTAGGGCTGCCGATGGCACGCCTTTCTGCTTGAATAGCGTGATGGACGAGAACACTTCGCCGCCGTCGAGCTGGGTCATGCGCTTCGCGCCGCTGTTCGCGCCGGGCGCCAGCGTGCTCGACGTCGCCTGCGGCGGCGGGCGCCATTTGCGCGCGCTGGCCGGTCGCGGTCTGCGCCTGCACGGGGTGGATCGCGACGCCCGCGCCCTGCAGCAGGCAAGCGATGTGGCCAGCGTGCGCGTCGCGGACCTCGAGGCCGCACCCTGGCCCTACCCCGACCAGCGTTTCGACGCGCTGATCGTGACCCGTTATCTGTGGCGCCCGCTGCTGCCCACGCTGCTCGACGCGCTCGCCCCCGGCGGCGTGCTGATCTACGAGACCTTCGCGCTGGGCCAGCACACGCTGGGCCGGCCGCGCAATCCGGAGTTCCTGCTGCGCCCCGGCGAGCTGCTCGACTGGGTGCATGGCCGGCTGCGCGTGGTCGCGTTCGAGGACGGCTACATCGAGCACACCGGCCCCGCCTTCGTGCAGCGCCTGTGCGCGGTGGCGCCGGCCGTGGGCGGCCCCGCCCACCCCAAGTACAATCTGTGATTTTTGACCCTTGCATGGCATGAAGCCCATCACCGGCAGCATCGTGGCCCTGGTCACACCCATGTTCGACGACGGCAGCGTCGATTTCGACGGCCTGCGCAAGCTCGTCGATTGGCATATCGCCGAAGGCACCGACTGCATCGGCGTGGTCGGCACGACCGGCGAGTCGCCGACCGTCAACATGGACGAGCATCGCGAGATCATCCGCGTCGCCGTCGAGCAGGCGGCCGGGCGCGTTCCGATCATGGCCGGCGCCGGCGCCAACTCGACCGCCGAGGCGATCGAGCTCTCGCATTACTGCAAGGAAGTCGGCGCCGACTGCACGCTGCAAGTGGTCCCCTACTACAACAAGCCGACCCAGGAAGGGATGTACCGCCACTTCCGCGCGATCGCCGAAGCTGTCGACATCCCGCTGGTGCTGTACAACGTGCCCGGCCGCACCGTCGCCGACATGCAGGCCGACACCGTGCTGCGCCTGGCCGAAGTGCCGGGCGTGATCGGCGTCAAGGAGGCCACCGGCAACATCGACCGCGCACTGCAGATCCTGCGCGGCGCGCCTGAAGGCTTTTGCGTCTATTCCGGTGACGACCCGACCGCGGTTGCGCTGATGCTGCTCGGCGGGCACGGCAACATCAGCGTCACGGCCAATGTCGTGCCGCGGCTGATGCATGAGTTGTGCGCCGCCGCGCTGGCCGGCGATGCGCGTGGGGCGACGCAAGCCCATTTCGCGCTGATGGATCTCAACCGCCTGCTGTTCATCGAACCCAACCCGATTCCGGTCAAGTGGGCGCTGGCCGCGACCGGGCGCATCGGCGGCGCGCTGCGCCTGCCGCTGACACCGCTGTCGCCGACGCACCACGACGCACTGCGTACGGCGCTCGACTCCCTGGGCCTTTCCGTCATCCATTGAAAACCACCATGCGCCTTGCCTGCACCCGCCCGCTCCTGCGCCTGTCGTCGCTTGCCCTGGCCCTGGCCGCGGCCGGCGCGTTGTCCGGCTGCGCGTCGTTCAACCACGTCGTATCGGGCGCGAGCGTCGATTACGAAAGCGCCAAGGCCGGCCCCGACCTCTCGGTGCCCCCGGACCTGACCCAGCTCACGCGCGACCAGCAGTACACGATGCCCGCCGGCGGCCAGACCGCCAGTGCGCGCGCCTACCAGAACAGCGCGACACCGCAGGCTGCGCAGGTGCAGCAGGCCGCGGCGCAGCGCGTGCTGCCCGAGTTCCCCGGCATGCGCATCGAACAGGCCGGCGCGCTGCGCTGGCTGGTGGTCGACGAGCCGCCGCAAGCGCTGTGGGACAAGATCGCCGGGTTCTGGCAGCGCAACGGCTTTTACCTGACGCGCAACGAGCCGGCCACCGGCGTGATGGAAACCAACTGGGCCGAGAACCGCGCCAAGCTGCCGCAGGATTTCATCCGCCGCACCATCGGCAAGGTGTTCGACAGCCTCTACGACACCGGTGAACGCGACCGTTACCGCACCGTGTTCGAACGCACGCCCGACGGCCACGGCACGCAGATCATCGTGACCCACCAGACCATGGTCGAGGTCTACAGCAGCAACGACAAGACGCAGACGATGTGGCAGCCGGGAACTCCCGACCCGACCCTCGACGGCGTGTTCCTGCGCCGCATGATGGTCAGCCTGGGCATGAAGGACGAGCAGGCCAAGGCCGCCTGGGAAGCCCCCGCGCAAGCGCCGGGACAGGTCCGCGCCACCCTGGTCGACGGCGGCCACGCGCTGCACTTGCCCGACGCGCCCGAGCAGGCCTGGCGTCGCCTCGACCTGGCGATCAACACCGCAGGCTTCACGGTGACGCAGCGCGACCGCAGCAGCGGCACCTTCGACGTGCGCTACATCAGCCCCGAGGCGTCGCTGAAGGCGGCACAGTCCGGCGAAGGACTGCTCGGCAAGCTGTTCGGCCACAAGGAAGCGTCGCTGCGACCGGCCGCCTACCGCATCGTGCTGCAAGCCGCCGACGGCGGCTCGCAAGTCACGGTGCAGCCGGTGGCCGGCAACCCCGACGCGGCGCGCTCCAGCGCCGAGATCCTCAAGGTGCTGCAGCAGCAGCTGCGCTGAAGCGGCATCCGCGCTGAAGCTGGAGCGCGGGGCTGCCCCCGCGACGGCTTCAGGCGTAGCTGCGCAGGCGCAGCGACAGCTCGCGCAAGGCGGCGATGCCGCTGTGCTCGGCGCGCTGGCACCAGTCCTGCAGCTGCACGCGCAGCTGCTCGGCGCTGGCCGACGAGTGTTCCCACACCGCCTTGAGTTCCTCGCGCATGCGCAGCAGCTGACCGAGCAGCGGGTGGCGCCGCGCCACCTCGTCGAGCAAGGCGGTGGCGTTCGCGTCCAGCGTGTCGCGGTCGCGTCCGATCACGCGCCGGGCCGCGCGCAGCAGCGTGCGACTGCCGCCGGCGCGCAACTCCTGGCGCAGCGCGCCGCGCAAGGCGTGGGCGTAACGCGCCATCAGGTCGTAGCGGTTCGCGATCACCGTGTGCAGCAGCGCCAGATCGACCTGTCCGCGCAGCGCACCGATGCGCGCCTTAGGCGGCAGCTTGCGCGGTCGCGCCAGCCCCAGCGCGCGCAGCACGCTGATGTACATCCAGCCGATGTCGAACTCCCACCATTTCAGGGACAGTTTGGCCGAGGTCGGGTAGGTGTGGTGGTTGTTGTGCAACTCCTCACCGCCGATCAGCACCCCCCAGGGCAGCAGGTTGTGGCTGCGGTCACGGCTGGCGTAATTGCGGTAGCCCAGGGCATGACCGAGGCCGTTGACGACGCCGGCGGCCCACACCGGGATCCACAGCATCTGCACCGCCCATACGGTCGCGCCGATCGCGCCGAACATCAGCACGTCGGCGACGAGCAGTGCGCCGACCCCTTGCCAGGTGAAGCGGCTGTAGAGCCGGCGTTCGATCCAGTCGTCGGGCGTTCCCTGGCCGAACTGCGCCAGCGTCTGCGCGTTGCGCGACTCCGCCCGATAGAGCTCGCTGCCGCGCAGCAGCACGGTGCGCAGGCCGCGGCTGACCGGGCTGTGCGGATCGTCCTCGGTTTCGCAGCGCGCGTGATGCTTGCGGTGGATCGCGACCCATTCGCGCGTGACCATGCCGGTGCTCAGCCACAGCCAGAAGCGGAACACGTGCGCCACCGCCGGGTGCAACTCGAGCGCCCGGTGCGCTTGCGCGCGGTGCAGGAACACCGTCACGCTGACAATGGTCAGATGGGTGGTCAACGCCGCATAAGCGAGGATTTCCCATGCATTTGCGCGCAACAGGCCGTGCGCGGCGGCGTTGAGGATCGTCTCGATCATCCGATTGTGTTCAATTCGTTACAAAAAACACATCTTCGCGCAAACAGCGCGCGCGCGCAAGGGGCTCACCCTTCGCGCTGCAGCGCCGCGGCGAAAAAGCCGTCGGTTCCGTCCCGGTCGGGTCGCAGTTCCAGCATAGGCGACGGCGCCGGCAATGCAAGCTGCTGCTGCGCCAGCAGCGCACCGGCATCGAGCACGCGCCAGCCCGGCTGCGCGGCGATGAACGCCTCGATCACGTCGCGGTTCTCCGCGCGCAACAGGCTGCAGGTCGCATAGACCAGGCGCCCGCCCGGTTTGACCAGTTGCGCCGCGGCGTGCAGGATCGCGCCCTGCTGCTCGGCCAGCCGCGCGATTTCGTCGCCGTGCAGCCGCCACTTCAGGTCCGGGTTGCGGCGCAAGGTGCCGGTGCCGCTGCATGGCGCATCGACCAGCACGCGGTCGAGCTTGCCGGCCAGGCGCCGCACGCGCTCGTCGCGCTCATGCGTGATCACCACCGGATAGACGTTGGACAGACCGCTGCGCGCGAGCCGCGGGCGCAGCTTGTCGAGCCGGTGCGCCGCGGTGTCGAAGGCGTACAGCCGACCGCTGTTGCGCATCATCGCGCCCAGCGCCAGCGTCTTGCCACCGGCGCCGGCGCAGAAATCGGCGACCATCTCGCCGCGCCGCGGCGCCAGCAGCAGCGCGAGCAACTGGCTGCCCTCATCCTGCACTTCGACCAGTCCGTCGACGAAGGCGCTGGCGCGATGCAGCGCCGGCTTGCCCTGCACGCGCAGCCCCCACGGCGACAGCGCTGTCGGCTGCGCGTCGATGCCGTCGGCGTGCAGCCGCTGCCGCGCCTCGTCGCGCGTGGCCTTCAGCACATTGACGCGCAGATCCAGCGGCGCCGGCTGCAGCAGACTGGCGGCGAGCGCGTCGAAACCCTCGCCGGCCAGTGCCTGCGCGAGCCAGTCGGGCAGGCTGTAGCGCAGCGCCGCCGGCAGCGTGGAAAGGTCCAGCGCCAGCGTCTGCGCGCGCCACGCGGCCAGCGCATCGCCCAGCCGCGCCGCGTCGCCCTGCCAGCCCAGCGCGAGCAGCGCCAGCTCCGGCGCCACCGGGGCGCCCTGCGCCAGATGGCGCCACAGGCGCAGATGCCGCAGCACCTGATAGACCGTCTCGGCCAGCACATGGCGATCGCGCTGGCCGAGTTGCGGATGGGCGCGGAAATGGCGCGACACCACGGCGTCGGCCGGCGCGTCGAAACGCAATACCGCGGCGAGCAGTTCACGCGCCGCGTTCAGCTGGGCATCGCCGCCCCCCTGGCCGCCGGCATCGCGCCGCGCCGCGCGGGGCCGACCGCGGGTGCGCGCATGCGCGTTCATGGTGTGCCCTCCGGCAGCACGCGCACGCGCAAGCCGTCGACGCGCAGGCGTCCTTCGGCCAAGGCGCGCACCGCCGACGGGAAAATGCGGTGTTCCTGCTCGAGCACGCGTGCCGCCAGCTGCGCCTCGTCGTCATCGTCGAGCACCGGCACCACGGCCTGCGCGACGATCGGCCCATGGTCGAGGTCGGCGGTGACCAGATGCACCGTCGCACCGTGCCATTTGACACCGGCATCAAGCGCCCGCCGATGCGTGCCCAGCCCGGGAAAGGCCGGCAGCAGCGACGGATGGATGTTGATCAGGCGGTCGCGCCAGCGGTCGACGAAGTCCGCGCTCAACAGCCGCATGAAGCCGGCGAGGCAGACCAGCTCGATCCCCGCCGCCGCGAGCGCGCGGTCGATCGCGGCATCGCAGGCGGCGCGGCCGGCATGGTCGCGGTGATCGACGACCACGGTCGGGATGCCGGCCTCGCGCGCCAGGGCGAGTCCGCCGGCATCGGCCTTGTTCGACAGCACCAGGACGATCTCGGCGGGAAAGCCCGGGGCGCGGCAGGCCTCGATCAGGGCCTGCATGTTGCGCATGAAAGCTTCGGAACCAAGATAAATCTGACCTTGCAGTTGCGTCCAGATGCTCGGCAGACGCGCGCCTTCATGGACAAACGCAATGTAGTTTGCCGTAGCAATCGTACGCTGTTCTGCGAACTGACCCAGTATCCAATCGGTTTGCAGCCACGCGGGCGAAGGGGCCTGGCCG
>JAKAHP010000426.1 GCA_021825505.1 Pseudomonadota bacterium | reverse complement strand
ATTGCGGCGCAGCGTACGGCGTCGAACCCAGTGCTGCCTTTACAGGCACACACGCTGGCGCAACGCGGGCTGGTCGGTGATCACCGCGTTGCCGCCCGCTGCATCGCAGGACTGTGCGAAGGCCTGGCGCGAATCCGCTGCCGGCAGGCTGGCCAGCGCCTGGGCCGGGCTGAGGCCACGCTGCAGGGCGCTGATCAGCGCCGCGGCACGCGGCGTGATGCGGATGCTCAACTGCGTGCCGACGGGCTGTGCGAACGCCGGCACAGTCAAAGCCAGCGCCAACACCAGCGCGATGGGCAAGTGTCCGTAGCGACGGCAGCTTGTGTTGTGTGTGCGTGGAGTGGCCATGACGACAGGATGCGCCGCGGTCCGCACAGCGTTCGTGCGACGGTCCGCGCACCGGGTCCGCTTCTGTGACAAACCATCAAGACGTGCGCTGTTACGCATTGCGGCGTTCTGGCGCCTGCCGCCGCTGGCGCGCCCGTGCTCGAGATCGACCGTGTGCTTGCTCCGCATGCGGTTGTGACCGCATGCGGAAAAGCGGCAAGCGGGCGGCCGAATTGAGCCGTCGCCGGCAAAACATGGCCGCACATGCATCGAACCGTGACCCTGTGCACAGGCCACGCTGGTCGGCGCGGCGCGTGCGCCATGCTGGCGGATCGTCGAGAAAGCGCCGGCCGTGGACTTGCTCGGGTCGCACATCCGGCACGGGTCCGGACTCGCCTTCGCCGCATTAGGCGCTTGCGGGCTTGCCGTATGCACGAGGCATGACTGTTCTCAGGCTATCAGGATGTTCTCCTATGCCCTGATAGGCTGATGGCCTGATTCGCGCGTAGGAGACCCCGGCCATGCACGATTGGCTGCATCGCTTCGATTTGCCCGATCTCTCGCACACCGGGATGCAGTTGGGCCTACGCCTGCTGTTCGCTCTACTACTGTTCGCACTGGGCCTGTGGCTGGCGGCACGTGTGGCCAACCTGGTACGGCGCATGCTCAAGCGCGCACGCGTCGAGCCCACGCTGATCCCGTTTTTGCGCAACAGCCTGTACGGCGCATTGATCGTGCTGATCGCGGTGGCCGTGCTGGGCTACGTGGGTGTGCCCACTGCCTCGCTGGTGGCGGCAGTGGGCGCGGCTGGACTGGCCATCGGCTTGGCGCTGCAGGGCTCATTGTCCAATCTGGCCTGGGGCGTGCTGCTGATCTTGTTCCGGCCGTTTCGCACCGGTGACTGGGTGGATGCGGGTGGCTACAGCGGCAGCGTGGAGGCGATCAGCCTGATGCACACCACTCTGGTGCTGGCCGACAACCGCGTGGCGGTGATTCCCAACGCCAAGGTCGGTGCCGACGCCATCGTCAATTACAACCGCCGCAGCACGCGCCGCGCCGAGGTGCAGGTTGGCGTCGGCTACGGCGAGGATCTGGAGCGCACGCTGGCGGTGCTGCGCGCGATGCTGCAGGCCGATGCACGCGTGCTGGGCGATCCGGCGCCGCAGGTATATGTCTCAGGCCTGGGCGACAGCACGGTCAACGTGACGTTGCGCGCGTTCGCGCAGCGTGCCGACTGGTGGCCTCTGCAGATGGACTTGCCGCGCATGACCAAGCAGACCCTGGACGCCGCCGGCATCGTGATGCCGTTTCCGCAGCGCGAGGTTCTGCTGCGACGGGCATCCGCGGCGTCCTGAGTGTGCCCCGCGCGGTGGCTCAGCCGCCGCCGCCATCGCCGCCGCCGCCACCACCACCACCGGGCGGGCCGTGTGGCCGATCGTGACCATGACCCCGATCGTGGCCGTTGCCCCAGCGCGAAGCCGGCGGCCCCGGGCGGTGCGCCCAGCCGGGATACCGGCGCGCCGGTGGCGACCAGTCCGGATGTGCCCAGCGCGCCCGCTCGGCATACCAGGAACGGTCGCGGTAGTGGTCACCCCAATAGGCATCGAGCACGAAGCTGATGATCGGCACGCCGATACGTGCGCCGTAGGACGACAGCACGACGCGCCGGTTCCGGTAGGGATAACGGACGAAATCCGCCGCGACCCAACCGCGCATGCCATCGCCGCGCACATCGCACCAGCCCCAGCCCGCCGTGCAGCCGAAGACGGCAATCGGCGTCCCTGGAGGCAGCGTGAACACGCGTGGGTAGCGGGCACTGGGGCCGGCGCGCAGATTCACGTAGCCGCTGACGTAGCCGTCGGCCGCCAGCGCGGCGCGGGGCATGCTCAGGCCGAGCAGCAGCGCAGCCAGTGTCGAACACAACGCAATAGGCCCGCGTATCGGGAAGCGCATGGGGTGGTTCCTCCACAAAAACAGGGCGGATGCCTGCCGGGATCACGCGGCGGGCAGTGGCGGCCCCGGACACAGGCCGGCGCCGGCACTCTGGCCCCCTCATCCGGCGCATGCAAGCGGTGCGAAGCGGGTTCGTGTGTGCCTGTGACAGGCTACACAAAGCATGACGCGCGCGGTGCGTTGCGCGACAATCGGGCTTCAACAGTACCGGATGCAGGAGC
>JAKAHP010000425.1 GCA_021825505.1 Pseudomonadota bacterium | reverse complement strand
CATGCACCGCGGCCGCGGCCTTGCCGGCGGCCTCATGCACCGTGGGCCATTCGCGTTCGAGAAAGGCGAACTGGCTCACGGCGCGGGTTCCAGCTCTGCGGCCAGTTCCTTCACGTAGCCACGGTAGCTGAACACGCGGCCGCGTTGCCGGCTCGTCAGCTCGGCGACAACCCGGATTCGCTCCAGGTGCGCGAGCGACTTGTTCACCGTCGCCGCGGTCAGCCCGGTCGCTTTCACCAATGCGGCCGAGGTGGCGATGGGCTGGCGCTGCAGGGCCTCGTGCACCGCCAGCGCCGAGCTGGCCGCGCGACCCAGCCCGGCGATACGGTCGCGGTCGGCGTTGACCAGCGCCAGCAGCGCGTTGGCGGTGGCCACCGCCTGCGACGCGCTCACCTGCACGCCCTCGGCGAAGAAATCCAGCCAGCGCTCCCAGTCGCCGCGCAGCCGCACCTCGTTCAGCAGCTCGTAGTACAGCGCGCGATGCGTCTTGAAGAACAGGCTCGGATACAGCATCGGCTCGCGCAGCACGCCGTCGGCCACCAGTTGCAGCACGATCAGCAGCCGGCCGATGCGGCCATTGCCATCGAGAAAGGGATGGATGGTTTCGAACTGCACGTGCGCCAGCGCCGCCTTGAGCAGCGGCGGTATGGGCTCCGGCTGGTCGTTGAGGAAACGCTCGAGCGCAGCCAGGCAGGCGGCCAGTTCGGAAGCGGGTGGCGGCACGAACACCGCATTGCCCGGCCGCGTGCCGCCGATCCACACTTGCGAGCGCCGTACTTCGCCCGGCGTCTTGCCGCGCCCGCCGGGATGCGCCAGCAGCACCTTGTGCATCTCGCCGAGCAGCCGCATGCACAGCGGCAGGCCGCCGCGCAATTTTTTCAGCCCATGCTCCAGCGCGGCCACGCAGCGGCTGACCTCGTGCGCATCCTCCACCGGCACGCCTGGCTGCTCGTCGATTTCGTACAGCAGCAAGTCGGCCAGCGACGATTGCGTGCCCTCGATCTGCGAGGACAGCACCGCTTCCTTGCGCACAAAGCTGTAGAGCAGCAGCGAGGCGTTGGGCAGATGCGCGGTCAGCGCGTCCAGCCGGCCCAGCGCCAGCAGTGCCTCGTCGAAACGCCGCCGCAACGCCGGCGACCAGTCGATCGGCGGCGCCGGCGGCAGCGGGGCCGGCACGTAGGCCTTGAACCGCTCGCCTGCGGTAGCGACCTCGACATACTGTCCGGGCGGGCGGCGGCGCATGCAGGCGAGCCTAAAACAAGAATGGTCGTTATTTTAGGTTAGACATTGAACGTAAATCAAAAGGGCGGCTCGTTTCAGTTTCGCCTCGCGATCGGCGATCCCGGGCAGCGCGTGCAAACGTTCGCCGTCGCGTACCCACACGTGCGCAACTTCCCCTGCGCAGCTTTCGTGATGTGCGACGCCGCCGTCTCTGCCCACGCCTGCCAATCGCACTCACGGTTGCTCTTGCGCTGCCCCGGTCGCAGGTCGGATTGCGCCTCGACGGCGCTCACTCGACCACAAGCATCTTGATGAAGCCGGCAAGCCGGTCAGCTTCGGCACGGGTCAGATCGTAGGGAATGTTCGCCAGTGTCATCACCAGCCCGGGACGAACGGCCAGCGACGACTGGTACGTGCCCGGAAGCGGCGCCGGAGTCGCCTCGATTTGTGGACCCGGCGGTGACGTACTGCCGCTCGCGCCCGCCGTCTCGCCGCGCTTCTTGTTGCGCGCGGCGCCACTGGCGCGGGTCTTGACCGAGAAATTGGCGGGGTCCGCGCGCCACGCGAGGAATAGCTCGAGCGCGCGACGGACCCTGCGCCCATATTCCTTGAGTGATGCCGGGTTGAAATCCTTCGCGCGTTTGTTGACAAAGCGCTTGATCACGGCATCGATGTCGAGCCCGCCCAGGTCGGCCTTCTCGCCATCCGTGAGAATGCCGAGTACGTTGCGCGCGGCCACGGCCAAAGCCTGTGCCGTGGCTGCAGGCATCAGTCCACGCTCGGCTGCATGTTCGAGAAACTCCAGCAGATCGTCCGTTGAATACGCGTTTGCCATTGCAGTACTCCAACGTTATATTGTCCATCAGACGCAAATATAGCGTATGAAATATGACCGATGCAAACAGCCGCTACCCGCGGATCGCCCGCCCTCGGCTTGCCGCCGACCTCGGCATTTACCCCGTCGTGGCCGTGATGGGGGCCCGCCAGGTCGGCAAGAGCACCCTGTGCCAGCAAGTCGCCGCGCAATTCGGCCTGGTCAGCCGCACCCTCGACAATCGCGACGTCCGCGAACAGGCCCAGGCTGACCCCGAGGGGTTTCTGGACGAACTCGGTGACGGCGGCGCCTTCATCGACGAAGTACAGCGCGTCCCCGATCTAATGCTGGCCATCAAGGCCATCGTCGATCGCGACCAGCGCAAAGGCCAATACCTCCTCAGCGGCTCCAATCAGCCCAGGGTCGGACAGGCCGTCAGCGACTCGCTGCTCGGCCGCGCCACCTATCG
>JAKAHP010000424.1 GCA_021825505.1 Pseudomonadota bacterium | reverse complement strand
CCACTCCTTCCCATCCCGAACAGGACCGTGAAACGCCTCAGCGCCGATGATAGTGCGCATGCGCGTGTGAAAGTAGGACATCGTCAGGCTCCCCATTCAGCCCGGCCACTTGCGTGGCCGGGCTTTTTTGCATTCGCCGCGCGCGCCTCCATGAACCCTGCGCAAACCAGCCCCTGGCGCCTGTGCGTGGCGCCGATGCTCGACTGGACCGACCGTCACTGTCGACGTTTTCACCGGTATCTGTCGCGTCACGCGCGGCTTTACACCGAAATGGTCACGACCGGCGCGCTGCTGCACGGCGACCAGCCGCGCCATCTCGATTTCGACGCACTCGAACACCCGCTGGCGCTGCAGCTCGGCGGCAGCGAGCCGGCCGATCTCGCGGCCTGCGCCAGACTCGCGCTGCGCTGGGGCTACGACGAAATCAACCTGAACTGCGGCTGCCCCAGCGAGCGCGTGCAGCGCGGTGCGTTCGGCGCCTGCCTGATGGCCGAGCCGGCGCTGGTGCGCGACGGCGTCGCGGCGATGCGCGACGCCATCGGCGATGCCATTCCGGTGACGGTCAAGCACCGCATCGGCATCGACCGCATCGAGCGCTACGAATTCGTGCGCGACTTCGTCGGCACCGTGGCCGAGGGCGGCTGCACGGTGTTCATCGTGCATGCGCGCAATGCCTGGCTGCAGGGGCTGAGCCCGAAGGACAACCGCGAGATCCCGCCGTTGAACTACGCGCTCGTGCACCGGCTCAAGCGCGATTTCCCGCATTGCACGATCGTGCTCAACGGCGGCGTGCGCGACGATGCGACGCTTGCGGCGCAACTCGCCGAAGTCGACGGCGTGATGATCGGGCGCGAGGCGTATCAGCGCCCCTGGTGGCTGGCGCATTGGGATGCGCGTTACTTCGGCGACGCTGCGGCAGCGCCCGTGCGCGAAGACGTGGAGCGCCTGCTGGTCGACGACCTGGCGCGCGCACGCGCCCTGGGCGTGGCGCCGCAGGCGCTGCTGCGGCACGTGCTCAACCTCTGGAAGGGCGAGCCGGGGGCGCGCCTGTGGCGCCAGGTGCTGAGCGACCCGGTGCGCCGCACGCTGGAGCCCGCACAGCTGTTCGAGCTGGCCCGGCGCGCACGCCAGGCGGGCTGAAGCGACGCGCGACGCAGCGCGCCGCTCCCTCGGCGGACCTGACGCCCGCGTCTCAGCTACCGGGCTGCTGCAGCGTCTCGTCCAGCGTTTCGCCCGGTTTCCACGGGCGCCCGAGCTTGCCTTCGATGTAGTCGCGGATCAACTGTCGCACGACCTGCGACGGGGTCTGGTCGTCGAGCGCGCACAGGTGCTCGAAAACCGCCTTCTTGCGCGGATCGATCAGCACGGTCAAACGGGTGGTGCGTTGTTCCATCGGTCAGACACCGGTCAGGCGTTTTGCATTAACATCACATGTGCATCCTATGTGAATTTGCTGCGAACGCCAACCGCATGGAACCCAGCCAGCTGATCCCCGCAGCGCTCGACGTCGTCGGCGCTTGGATCGCGCTGGGTGCGATCGGGCTGGCGCGCCCGCGCGCCACACGCTGGATCGCGCACCGGCTGTTCCCGCTGGGGGCGCTGGCCAGCCTGGCGCTGGCGGCGATCGGCGGGGCCGCACTGCTGGCGCCGGCCACCGACCTGGTGCTCCCCGTGGGCTTGCCGGGGCTGCCGGTGCATCTGCATCTGGACGCGCTCAGCGGCTTTTTCCTGCTGCTGCTGGGCGCCAGCAGCGCCGGCACATCGACCTTCGCGGCCGGCTATTTCCGCGACGGCGAGGGCACCGCGCCGGGTTTGCTCGGCATGCAGTACCACCTGTTCCTCGCGGCGATGGCGATGGTGATGCTGGCCGCCGACGCCTACACCTTTATGCTGGCGTGGGAAGTGATGGCGCTGGCCTCGTACTTCCTGGTGCTGACCCAGCACCGCATCGACGAAATCCGCGACGCCGGTTTTCTCTACATCCTCCTGGCACACCTGGGTGCGATCGCGCTGCTGCTGTGTTTCGGCGTGATGATGGTGGGCGGCGTGGCGGGGCTGAGCTTCGCGGCGATGCGCGGCGCGCACCTGAGCGTCGGCTGGGCCAGCGTGGCGTTCGGGCTGGCGGTGGTCGGCTTCGGCGCCAAGGCCGGGCTGGTGCCGCTGCACGTGTGGCTGCCCGAGGCGCATCCGGCGGCGCCGTCGCCGGTGTCGGCGCTGATGAGCGGGGTGATGCTGAAGACCGCGCTGTACGGGCTGTTGCGCGTCGCGCTCGACCTGCTGCATGCGCCGGCCTGGTGGTGGGGGCTGCCGCTGCTGGCGCTGGGCTTGTTCGGCGCGCTGTACGGGGTGCTGTTCGCCGCGGTGCAAAGCGACATGAAGCGTCTGCTGGCGTATTCGTCGGTCGAGAACATCGGCATCGCCTTCGCCGCGCTGGGGCTGGCGCTGGTGTTCCACGGCGCCGGCATGTCCGCGCTGGCCGCGCTGGCGCTGGCGGCGATGCTGTACCACGCGCTGA
>JAKAHP010000071.1 GCA_021825505.1 Pseudomonadota bacterium | reverse complement strand
TGCGCGCCACGCGGCGTCGAATTCGGCGATGCGCCACTCGCCGCGCAGCTGGCCCAGCGCCAGGCGCGCGTCACCCGGCGTGCCCGACACCCACAGCGCGTCGCCGGCGCGCGCCGCGTCGCGCCGCAGCGCCTGCCCCGGCGGCACCTGGCCGAGCACCGTGATGCACAGATTGCGCGGCCCGCGCGTGGTGTCGCCGCCGACCAGCTCGATGCCGTGCGCGTCGGCCAGCGCGAACAGGCCGGCGCTGAACGCGGCCAGCCACGACGCCTCGGCGTCGGGCAGCGCCAGCGCGAGCAGAAAGGCCCAGGGCTGCGCGCCCATCGCGGCGAGGTCGGACAGGTTGACCGCCAGCGCCTTGTGGCCCAGCGCGGCGGGGTCGGTGCCGGCGAAGAAATGGCGCCCCTCGACAAGCATGTCGGCGGCCACCGCCAGCAGCATGCCGGGCGCCGGCGCCAGCAGCGCGCAGTCGTCGCCCACTCCGAGCAGCGCGCCGCGCGCCGGGCGCGTGAAATAGCGCGCGATCAGATCGAATTCGCCTGCGGGGTCGCTCATCGGCGCTATTGTCGCGCGGCGCCGGCGCGCTGGCGACCGTGCCCCTGCGGAGGACGTGGCGCAGCCCGTGCGTGCGCCGAGCGCGCCGAACGGTGAGCGGCCTAGAATCGATCCTCCCGCCGACGATGCGCTGAGCATGCGCGCGGCCGTTACGAACCCAGCTTGTTTGCTTGGAGAGCCCCATGTCGAATTCCGACGCCAAAGCCGAATTGCGCCGCGCCGCGCTCGAATATCACGAGTTTCCGCTGCCGGGCAAGATCAGCGTGGCGCCGACCAAGCAGCTCAGCAACCAGCGCGATCTGGCGCTGGCCTACTCGCCCGGGGTGGCCGCGGCCTGCGAGGAAATCGTGGCCGATCCGCGCCACGCTGCGCGCTACACCGCGCGCAGCAATCTGGTCGGCGTCGTCACCAACGGCACCGCGGTGCTCGGCCTGGGCGACATCGGCCCGCTGGCGGCCAAGCCGGTGATGGAGGGCAAGGCGGTCCTGTTCAAGAAGTTCGCCAACATCGACGTGTTCGACATCGAGGTCAACGAGAAGGACCCGGCCAAGCTGATCGAGATCGTCGCGGCGCTCGAGCCCACCTTCGGCGGCATCAACCTCGAGGACATCAAGGCGCCGGAGTGCTTCCGCGTCGAGCGCGAGCTGCGCGCGCGCATGAACATCCCGGTGTTCCACGACGACCAGCACGGCACCGCGATCATCGTCGGCGCCGCGGTGCTCAACGGCCTGAAGGTGGTCGGCAAGGACATCGCCCAGGTCAAGCTGGTGTGCTCGGGCGCGGGGGCGGCGGCGCTGGCCTGCCTGCGCCTGCTCGAGGAGCTCGGGCTGCCGCGCGAGCACATCTGGGTGGCCGATCTGGCCGGTGTGGTCTACCAGGGGCGCACCGAGCTGATGGATCCGGACAAGGCGCGCTATGCGCAGCCCACCGACGCGCGCACGCTGGGCGAGGTCATCGGCGATGCCGACATCTTCCTCGGCCTGTCCGCCGGCGGTGTGCTCAAGGGCGAGATGGTCGCGCGCATGGCGCCGCACCCGCTGATCCTGGCGCTGGCCAACCCGACGCCGGAAATCCTGCCCGAGGAAGTCAAGGCGGTGCGCGACGACGCGGTGATCGCGACCGGGCGTTCGGATTACCCGAACCAGGTCAACAACGTCCTGTGCTTCCCGTACATTTTCCGCGGCGCGCTCGATTGCGGCGCGACGACCATCACCACCGAGATGGAAATCGCGACGGTGCGCGCGATCGCCGAGCTGGCGCAGATCGAGCAAAGCGACGTCGTCGCGGCCGCCTACGGCGGACAGGAGCTGGCGTTCGGCCCCGAGTACCTGATCCCCAAGCCGTTCGATCCGCGCCTGATCCTGCACATCGCGCCGGCCGTGGCGCGGGCCGCGGTGGCGAGCGGCGTGGCCACGCGCCCGATCGCCGATCTCGACGCCTACTGCGAGCAACTGCAGCAGTTCGTCTACCAGTCGGGAGCGATGATGCGCCCGGTGTTCTCGATCGCGCGCCACGCTGCGAAGAAGCGCATCGTCTACGCCGAAGGCGAGGACGAGCGCGTGCTGCGCGCGGTGCGCGTGGTGGTCGACGAGCAACTGGCACGGCCGATCCTGGTGGGGCGCCCGGCGGTCATCGCGCAGCGCATCGAGCGCTTCGGCCTGAGGCTGCGCGAGGGCCAGGACTACGAGGTCGTCAACACCGACTACGACGCGCGCTACCGCGACTACTGGCAGACCTTCCAGCAACTGGCCGGGCGCAAGGGCATCACCCCGTCGTTCGCGAAAATCGAGATGCGCCGGCGCCTGACGCTGATCTCGAGCATGATGGTGCACAAGGGCGAAGCCGACGGCCTGATCTGCGGCACCTGGGGCAACACCCACCTGCACCTGCACTACATCGACCTGGTCATCGGTCGCCGACCCGGCGCCAAGGTGTACGCGGCGATGAACGGGCTGCTGCTGCCCGGGCGCCAGGTGATGCTGGTCGACACCCACGTCAACCTCGACCCCAGCGCCGAGGAGGTGGCCGAGATCACGCTGATGGCGGCCGAGGAAATGCGCCGTCTCGGCCTGATTCCCAAGGTCGCGTTGTTGTCGCATTCGAATTTCGGGTCGAGCCAGGCGGCAAGCGCGGTGAAGATGCGCGAGGCGCTGGAAATCCTGCACACGCGAGCCCCCGACCTCGAGGTCGACGGCGAGATGCACGGCGACTGCGCGTTCGACCCGAGCCTGCGCGCCAGCCTGATGCCGCAGTCCACGCTGTCCGGTGAGGCCAACCTGCTGGTGTTCCCGAATCTGGATTCGGCCAATATCGCGTACAACCTGCTGAAAACCGCCGCCAGCAACAACGTCGCGATCGGCCCGATCCTGCTCGGTGCGGCGCGCCCGGTCAACATCCTGACGGCGTCGAGCACGGTGCGGCGCATCGTCAACATGACGGCGCTGACCGTGATGGACGCCAACGTCGCGCGCTGACCGCAGGCCGCGCAGGGCCCCGGAGCGGCGCCAGCGTAGCGCCGCAGACGGCTGTTTTTTGAGCCAGGCCACGGAAGTGTTTGCTCACTTCCGCGATCTGCTGCTGCCCAAAAAATAGGCGAAAAACTTGCTTTCGGGGGCTCTTTCCAATACGCTATCGTCTGTTGGCGCGACGCCGCGTGCCCTAGCGCTTCATGCAGTCCGGTCGATCAGCCCCGGCTCAGCGCCGCCAGCGCTGCGGCTACGGGCGGGGACGCCAGACGCGCGGTGACCAGCTAAGCCGCTCCAGAGAATCATTGCCGTGTTCCGGCTTTTCGCCCGCATCGAACAACAATATTTCAAGCCAGGGCTTTCAACCGGATGGATCGCCGCGCTGTTACTGGGCTTGCTGCTTGGCGCGACCAGCGCCGCGGCCGCCGTGCGATCGATCGCCGCGGCGGCCTTGCCGGCGCCGGCGCGCCGCGTGCTGGTGCAGATTGCGCACGGCGGGCCGTGGCGTTCGCCGAAGGACGGCATCGTGTTCGGCAATTACGAACGCCAGTTGCCCTGGCGGCCGCGCGGGTATTACCGCGAGTACACCGTGCCGACGCCGGGCAGCCGCAATCGCGGTGCGCGAAGAATCGTTTGCGGGGGGCCGGTGCGGCACCCCGATATTTGCTATTACACCGATGATCACTACGCAAGTTTCACAGCCATCACCCGCTGAGGCAGAGGAAGGCGTTAACTTGAAAACGCTGCGACCTAATATCGTCCAGTCGATTCGAGCGTTTCGCGTTCCCGCCTTGCTCGCCGCCGCGCAGGACGCGCAGCAGCATTTCCTGTACGCCAACCTGTCCGAGGCGACGACCAAGCAGGAAGTGCTGGAAACCATCGCGCGCAGCTTCCTGTTCCCGAAGCATTTCGGCAAGAACTTCGACGCCCTGCGCGACTGCCTGACCGACATGATCGCGTCGGCCGGCCCGCAGCCGGGCTTCGTCATCGTGCTCGAGCAACTGCCGATGACCCAGCGCTTCGACAAGGAAGCGCGCGAGACGCTGCTCGACGTGTTCCGTGATTCGGCCGATTTCTGGTACGAGCAGGGAGTCGAGTTCAGGGTCTTCTATTCTTTTCTGTGACCCGCACGCCTGCCCGGGAGGCGTTGCGGGGTGAAGCAGTACCGGGTCTGATGCGCTTCGGCGGCACCCAGCGCGTACGCTGCGCGCCGTGGTACGGCGCCTGGCTGGGCGAGGCGGCCTGACGCGGCCCCTACGCTGCGTCCGCGGCGTTCAGGCGGCCAGTTCGAGGGCCAGCGTCGCGTACTCGTCGACCGGCACTTCCTCGGCACGGCGCTGCAGGTCGAAGCCACCGGCGTAGCCGCGCGCCTGCAGCCAGGGGCCGAGCGCATGGCGCAGCAGCTTGCGCCGCTGCGCGAACGCCGCGGCGGTGACTTGCTGCAGCAGTGCGGCGTCGACCCCACGCAGCGCATCGATCGCGCGCGGGCGCATGCGCACCACCGCGGAGTCCACCCGCGGCGGGGGCGAAAAGGCCTGCGGCGGGACGTCGAACAGCGCGTCCATCGCGTAGCGCCATTGCAGCAGCACCGACAGGCGCCCGTAGGCGGCACAGGCCGGCGCCGCCGTCATCCTGTCGACCACTTCCTTTTGCAGCATGAAATGCTGGTCAACGACCAGCTGCGCTGCATCGACCAGGTGGAACAGCAGCGGCGTTGAGATGTTGTAGGGCAAGTTGCCGATGATGCGCAGCCCGGCGCCCAGCGCGGCGAAATCCAGCCGCAGCGCGTCGGCCTCGATCACCGTGACCCCGGCGCGGTCGCGCCAGCGCGCGGCCAGGTCGCGATCGAGCTCGACCACGGTCAATTGGCCGGCGCGTGCCAGCACCGGCAGGCTCAAGGCCCCGAGTCCGGGGCCGATCTCGAGCAGGCGCTGGCCAGGGCGAGGGTCGATCGCCGCCACCAGCGCGTCGATCACTGCGGCGTCGTGCAGGAAATGCTGGCCGAAGCGCTTGCGCAGCGTGTGTCCGGCGATGCGCGTCGGCGCGCGGTGGGGGCCCGCCATGGTTTGCTGGTGCCGGCTCAGGAATCGGAGCCGGCCAGCCGCACATAGGTGCGCGCGCGCACGTCCTGCACGAAGTCGGCGAATTCCTTGCGTTCCTTTTGCTGCAGCAGGATGTTGCGCGCCACCGCGCGCTCCTGGCGCGTGTCGAGCGGGTGTTCGCGGCGGTCGACCAGCTGCAGCAGCACCACCTTGTCGGGCAGCGCCACCGGAGCCGACAGCTGACCCGGGTTCAGATGGTCGAGCGCGGAGTCCAGCGCCGGCGGCAATTCGCCAGGCAGCACCCAGCCGATGTCGCCGCCGCGGCGCGCGCTGTCGATGTCCTGCGAGATTTCACGCGCCTTGGTGGCGAAGTCGATGCGGCCCTGCAGCACGGCGTCGCGCACCGCATCGAGCTCCTTGACCGCGGCGTCGCGGCTGCGCCGCGCCCCGATGTCGAGCACGATTTCCCGCACCTGCGCCTGCATCGCGCTGTTCTCGGCGACGGCGGCGGCCGCCGCCGGCTCGGCCACCAGTTTAAGGATGTGGAATCCGGCCGGGCTGCGGATCACGCCGGTGACCTGGCCGGGGCGCAGGCCGCGGATCGCGTCGATGAACGTATCGGGCCAGTCCTGCGCGCTGCGCGTGCCGAGCAGTCCGCCGTCGCGCGCTTCGGCGCCGGCCGAATCGAGCTTGGCGACCTGCGCGAAATCGCGCCCCTGGCGCAGCAGCGCCAGCGCGGCGTCGATGCGCGCGCGCGCCGCGGCGACCTCGGTCGCGCTCGCGTCGGCCGCCAGCGGCACGAAGATCTGCGCCAGCGTGACGTCGCCCTGCGGCGCCTGCTGCTGGCCGCGTTGCTGCTTGAGGTAGTGGTCGATTTCCTGGTCGCTGACGCTCACGCGCGACGCCACGTCGCGCTGACGCAGCCGCGCGATCAGGATTTCGCGGCGCAACTGGGCCTGGTATTCGCTCCAGCTCAGGCCCTGCGCCTCGACCTGCTGGCGCAATTGCGCGACGTCGAGCTTGAAATTCGCCGCGGTCTGTTTCAGGGCCTGCTGCAGCGTCGTGTCGCTGACCTCGATGCCGTTGTCGCGCGCGTACTGCGCCAAGGCCATCTGGTCGATCATGGTGTCGAGCACCTGTTGCCGGATGGCCTGCGGCGCCGCGGTCTGGCCCTGCGCGGCCAGCTGGGCGGCGGCGGCGCGCGTGCGCAGATTGAGGTCGTAGTCGGTGATGACTTCGTTGCCCACCACTGCGGCGATGCCGTCGCTGTCCTGCGGCGGGGCGGCGTCGGTTGCGTTCGGCGTCGCCACGCTCGGTGCCGGCATGTCGGTGGCGCGCAGCTGCAGGCCCTGCGCCGCGGCGACACCGCACAGGGTCAGCGCGAGCGCGCTGGCGACGAGGCTCTTATTCATAGTTCGCATAACGGCTCGGAGGGGACGTCGGTTGGTTCAGCAATTGATAGCCAGGAATATTTTGCTCCAGCGCCGACAAGGGGTTGATACCCAGCCTCGACAACCCGGTGAGTTCGAGCTGGAACAGCACCCGCGTGGCCGTGCTGGCCACGGTCAGCGCGCTGCGCTGGACGACGAAGCGCGCGACCCAGCAGCCGCCGTCGTACTCGAAGCCGAACAGGCCGTTGTTGAGCTGCTTGTCCTGCAGACTGTAGTTGGCCTGGCCGACCGCGTACCAGCGCGGCGTCAGCCGCCACTGCCAGGCGGTGTTGACGTATTTGAGCGCAATCTGCGTCGCGGTCGCGCTCTGGATCTGGTAGTTGACGCTCAAGGTGCGGAACGCGCCAGGGTGCCATTGTGCACCGGCCTGGCCTTGCACCAGCTGGCTGCCGCGCAAGTTGTAGTCGACCCCGGCGGTGGCGTTCCATTGCGGGCTCAGGGCGATGCTGGCCAGCGCGAAGGTGTCGTTGAGTCCGGCCGGCACCGGGGCGCCGGTCAGGGTCACGCGTTGCTCGCGCAGCAGCACGCGCTGCGCCAGCGTGACGCGGGCGTATTCGGCGCCGTTGCGTGCGTCGAGCAGGCGCGTCGTCGCGCCGGCGGTGACGTCGCTGGCGTCGGCGATGCGATCGTTGCCCGAGAACAGGTTGTCGGTGTAGATCGACGCCAGGTTCAGGTCGAGCGGCGCGCTGTCGAAATTGGGCAGGTTCTGCTGCGACCGATACGGCGTATACAGGTAGAACAGCCGCGGCTCCAGCGTTTGCGTGATCGCGTGGCCGAGCAGCGCGGTGCGACGTTCGAACACCAGCCCCGAGTCCAGGCTGAGGCTGGGGACCACGACCGCGGCGTCCTCGCTGCCGTCGGCCATCGGGGTGTCGGTGCGGTAGCGCGTCGCATGCAGGGTCAGGCGCGGCGTGATGAAGCCCTGCGGCGCGAGAAACGGTCGGCTGACGCTGGGGTCGAGGTAGACGCGGTCGCCGGACAGCAGCCCGGGGGTCGAATTGGTGAAGCGCGCCGCCGCGGTCGCGAGCCGCCAGTGCACGCCCGCCGCCGCCGCGCCGCTCCACTGGCCGTCGATCTGCGGCTGGATGTTGTAGGGCACCGCAATCGGCGACACCGTGCTCTGCAGGGTCTGCCAGCGGTTGAAGCTCAGTTGCAGATATCCATTGGACTGGTTCCAGGTCAGCTGCCCCTGCTGCGGCAGCGTGCGGTTGCCCGCGATCACCGGGTTGACCTGACCGAAGTCCTGCCACCAGTTGTTGTCGGACACGCGCTGCAGGTTCAGGCCGTAGCTCACGCGCGGCGCCAGGCTGCCGGCCTGCTGCAGCACCGCGGCCCAGCGCTGCTGGTTGCCGGCGCTGCGGTCGTCGGGCATGTAGTCGAGCAGCGTGCTGCCTGCATAGGACGGCTGCAGCCAGCGCAGCTCGGCACTGCCCATGAAGCCGCGCCGCAGCAGCAGGCGCGGGGTCAGCGTGGCGTCGTAGTTCGGCGCGATGTTCCAGTAGTAGGGCTGCGCATATTCGAAGCCGTTGCGGCTGTCCAGGCCGATCGTCGGCGGCAGCAGCCCGGATTTGCGCGCGTCGGTGAGCGGGAAGCTGGCGTAGGGCAGCGGCAGGATGGTCACGCCCTTGAAGCGCACCCGTCCGTCACGCGCGGTGCCGGTGTTGTCGGCGAAGTCCAGGTCGAGGTGCGTGGCCTGCAACACCCAGTCGACCGGGCTGGCGGTGCAGGTCGTGTAATCGGCGCTGTCGGCCTGGACATGCTGCTGGCCGAGGAATCTGACGTGCTCGGCGTGCCCGTGGCCGCCGGTGCTGGCAAAGAAATAGTCGACCGACGGCATGCGCCCGGTTTCGGTATCGAGATTCAGCGCCAGGCTGGGCCCGGTGTACAGATTGCCGTTGCTCAGCATGCGCACGTTGCCGCTGGCGAGCACGTCGGCGCTGACCAGGTCGTCGTGCACGTGATCGGCCTTCAGCACCACGCTGTGCTTGCGCAGCTCGACACGCCCGCTGGCCTGTACCTCGATGTCGGGCTGGCCGCTGATGCGCTCGGCGCGAATGAACAGCGGCTCGAGCGCCTGCGCGTCGGCCGGCAGATGCTGCAGCAGGTCGTCGCTGGGTGCCAGCTGCAACGCGTCGTCGGCGCGTGCCGTGCCCAGCGCGGCGCAGCCGAGCAGCACGGCGAGCGCGAGCGGGCGGAGAGGAGGCGTCGGCATCGGCAATCGGGAGGGTGCGGCCCAGCAGTAAGCGTAGAAATGGTGGGGGCCCGGGCCCGCGCCGGCCGCGGCCCGTACAGGGCATCACAGCCTAGAATTCCGCACGATTATAGAAAGCGCGGCAAGCGCCTCAGGGAGATCCGATGTCAACCCAAGCCCCTCGCGCATCCGAGTGCGCCGCCGACCTGCGCCTGAGCGCGCTGCGCGCGTGGCTGGCGGAGGCCCCCGGCGGCATCGTCGTCGACCCCGCCAGCGTGCGTGCGGCCTCGGGCGACGCCAGTTTCCGGCGCTATTTCCGCGTCGACGCGCAGCGCCCGGCGAGCTGCATCGTGATGGACGCGCCGCCCGACAAGGAAGATGTCGCGCCGTTCCTGCGCGTCGCCGCGCTGCTGCGCGCCGGCGGCATGAACACCCCCGAGGTGTACGCCGCCGATGCGCAGCAGGGCTTCGTGCTGCTGGCCGATTTCGGCGACCTCACCTATCTGAGCGCGTTGAACGCGGCGCGCGCGGCCGGCGACATGCGCCGCGCCGACGGCCTGATGCGCGCCGCCAGTGCCGCGCTGGTGCGCCTGCAGCGCATCGATGCGAGCTCGCTGCCGCGCTACGACGAGGCGCTGCTGCGGCGCGAGCTCGAGCTGTTCCCGCAGTGGTACGTGGCGCGCCACCTCGGCGTCGAGCTCGACACCGAGGCGCGGCAGGTGCTGCAGCGCGGCTTCGACGCGCTGGTCGCGAACAACCTGGCGCAGCCCACCGTGCTGGTGCACCGCGACTGGCACAGCCGCAACCTGATGGTGCAGGACGACGGCGAGGTCGGCGTGCTCGATTTCCAGGATGCGGTGCACGGCCCGCTGAGCTACGACCTCGTCTCGATGCTGCGCGACGCCTACATCGACTGGCCCGAGGAGCAGCAGCTCGACTGGGCCGTGCGCTACTGGGAGGCGGCGCGTGCCGCGGCGCTGCCGGTGCCGGTCGACTTTGCCGATTTCTACCGCGATTTCGAGTGGATGGGGCTGCAGCGCCAGCTCAAGGTGCTCGGCATCTTCGCCCGCCTGTACCACCGCGACGGCAAGGACCAGTATCTCGGCGACATGCCGCGGGTGTGGGGCTATGCGCGCGCGACCGCGGCGCGCTACGCCGCGCTGGCCCCGCTGGCCAGGCTGCTCGACCGCCTGCAGGGCGTGCGCGCGCAGGCCGCCTACACGTTCTGAGGAGAGGCGCGATGCGTGCGCTGCTGCTTGCCGCCGGTCGTGGACAGCGCATGAGCCCGCTGTCCGACGATTGCCCGAAGCCGCTGCTCGAAGTCGGCGGCAAGCCGCTGCTGGTGTGGCAGATCGAGCGCCTGCGCGACGCCGGCATCGGCGAGCTGGTGATCAACCTCGGCTGGCGCGGCGAGCATATCGTGCAGCGCCTGGGCGACGGCGCCGCGTTGGGCGTGCGCATCGTCTATTCGCCCGAGCCGCCGACCGCGTGGGAGACCGGCGGCGCGGTGGCCAGCGCGCTGCCGCTGCTGCGCGACGCGCACGACACCCCATTCGCCGTGCTCAGCGCGGACGTCTACACCGACTACGACTACGCGAGGCTGCACGAGGCCGCGGTGCGCATCGCCTCCGACCCCGGCACCAGCGCGCATTTCGTGCTGACCGACAACCCGCCGCATCACCCGCGCGGCGACATGGCGCTGGACGCCACGGCGCGCGTGCGGCGCCACGGCACGCTGCTGAACTACGGCAATATCGCCGTGTTCCGCGCAAGCCTGTTCGAGGCGCGTCCGGCGCACAGCGCCTGGAAGCTGTTTCCGTGGCTGTACACCGAGGTCGAGGCCGGGCGCGTCAGCGGCGAGCATTTCCGCGGCTGCTGGCACAACGTGGGCACGCCGCAGGAGCTGGCCGCGCTCGACGCCGCCTTGCGCGGTGGCGGCCCCGCGCCCGACGGGGCTTGAGGCGCCGCGCTACAGTGCACGCTTCGAGGAGAGTGCGATGACCGAACCCGATCCCCGCCTGCTGCAACGCTGCGCGCAGCGCCGCGCCGAACTCGCCGCGCGCATCGCGCAGGCTGGCGGCGGCGTCGCGGTGCTGGCCACCGCGCCCGAGCTGATGCGCAACCGCGACGCCGACTACCCCTACCGGCACGACAGCTACTTCTACTACCTGACCGGCTTCACCGAGCCGCAGAGCATGCTGGTGCTGGCGGTGCGCGCCGACGGCTCCAGCCACGCCACGCTGCTGTGCCGGCCGCGCGACGCCGAGCGCGAGATCTGGGACGGCGTGCGCCATGGCCCCGACGCCGCGCGCGCGCGCTTCGGCTTCGACGCCGCGCTGCCGATCGAGCAGGCCGATGCGGCGCTGCCCGAGCTGCTCGCCGACGCGCCGTCGCTGTGGTGGCCGTTCGCGCTGCAGCCCGGTTTCGAGACGCGCGTGCAGCAGTGGCTGGGCGCGGTGCGCGCGCAGGCACGCGCCGGCCGGCGCTGCCCGGCCCTGCAATACGACCTGTGCACGGTGCTCGACGAGATGCGCCTGTTCAAGGACGAGGTCGAGCTCGACACGATGCGCCGCGCGGCGCGCATCTCGGCCGACGCGCACCGCCGCGCGATGCGCGCCACGGCCGCCGCGCGCGG
>JAKAHP010000423.1 GCA_021825505.1 Pseudomonadota bacterium | reverse complement strand
CCGCCTCGAACGCCGCGGCCTCGTCGGCGTCGAGCGCATCGAGGAAAGGCTTCAGCCAGGTGCCCTTGGTCCACTCCTTGACCGGGTCCTCGCCAGCGAGCACGTGCAGGTACTGCGTCTCCCAGATGTCCACCGCGGCGGCGTCGCGCGCCAGCAGCTTGTAGTACAGGGGCGCCGCGGCGACCGGCTCCGGGCGCAGCAGCGGTTCCAGACGTTGTTGCCAGGGCCCGTCGTAGACGGTCTCGGCGATCGCGGTATGCGATGGCGACGCGAAGTTGATCGGCATCTGCACCGCGAGCACGCCGCCCGGCGCCAATTGCGCGAACAGCGCCGGGAACAGCCGCGCATGGTCGCCCAGCCAGTGCAGCGCCGCATTGCTGAACAGCAGGTCGGCCGGCTGCGGCGCGCGCCACGCCGCGAGGTCGGCGCAGACCCATTGCGCCTGCGGCAACGCGGCGCGCGCGCGCTCGAGCATCGGGGCCGAAGCGTCGACCCCGCTCAGCTCGGCGTGCGGCCAGCGCTGCGCAAGCAGCGCGGTGACGTTGCCGGCGCCGCAGCCGAGGTCGACGATGCGGCGCGGCCCGCTGTGCTCGACCTGGGCGAGCAGATCGAGTGCGGGGCGCAGCCGCGCCTGCGCGAATTTCAGGTACTGGTCCGGATTCCAGGTCATCGGGCGCCCCTCCTCGCAAGCGGTCGGCTTGACGAACGTCGCGACCAGCATAGTCGCGGCGTGGGGACAGGTCGGTCAAAGACCCCTCGAATGAATACGGATTGAACGGCAATTCCGCACGATAATCGGCGTATGCATGCTAGGGCCGGCCACGTCGTGCGCAAACTCGCAATCCGATTGACTATCGGCTTGCTCCTGGCAGTGCTGCTCGCATTCCTGACCTCGCCGTGGAGTGTCCCGGCGCTGCTGCGTGCGCAAGCGCCGGGCTGGGTCGCCACGCAGCTCGGTCGCAAGCTCCAGCTCGGCGCGATCGAATTCAACCCCTGGCATCTGCGACTGCGCGTGGCCGACTTGCGGCTGCGCGACGCCGCGGGCAGCGCCGACGCCTTGCGCATCGGTGCGCTCGAGCTGCGCCTGGGCTGGAGCAGCTTGTGGCGCGGCCACCCGGTCATCGCCGCGCTGCGCCTGCGCGCACCGCAACTGCAGGTGCAGCGCGCGGCCGACGGCCGCTTCGACTTCGCCGACATCCTCGCGCGCCTGCGCGCGCGGCCGTCGCGCCCGGGTCCGCCGCCACGGCTGCAGCTCGAGCAGCTGACGCTCAGCGACGGCAGCGTGCGCTTCGACGATCGGGTCAGCGCCGTCACGACCCGGGTCGACGCGCTCGCCCTGCAGCTCGATGCGTTGTCGACCCTGCCCGGCGCGCCGCCCGCACGCGGCACGCTGAGCGCGCGCGTCGACGGTGCACGCATCGATGCGCGCTTCAGCGGCGCGGCGCTGGAGCCCAAGCGCGTGCTGCACGCGAGCGTCACCGTGCAAGCCTTGCCGCTGCAGGACTTCGCCGGCTATCTACCGGGCACACTGCCGCTGCGACTGCAGGCAGCCAGCGCCAGCGCGTCGCTGCAGCTCGACGGCGCGCCCGCCGTGCCGCAGCAACTGGTGCTGGGCGGCGCGCTGAGCGTCGACGACGCGCGCGTGCTCGACGCGCGCGGCCGGGCGCTCGGTGGCTGGCGCACGCTGCATCTCGATCTGGGCCGCGTGCTGCCGCTGGCACGCAGTGCCGAACTTGGCGCGCTGCGCATCGATGGCCTGCAGCTGACGCTGCGGCGCGACGCGTTCGCGGCCTCGGGTGCTGGTGCTGGTGCTGGTGCTGGTGCTGGTGCTGGTGCTGGTGCTGGTGCTGGTGCTGGTGCTGGTGCTGGTGCTGGTGCTGGTGCTGGTGCTGGTGCTGGTGCTGGTGCGGGTGCGGGGCCGGCCGCGCCGACGCCGTGGCGCGTCGGCCTGGCAGGGGTGACGCTGAACGACGGCGCGCTGCACTGGCTCGACCCCGCCGCCCACGTCGACTGGCGCGCGACGCTGCCGCAGCTGACCGTGGGCACGCTGCGCTGGCCGCTGCAGACACCGGTGACGCTCGCTGCGACGGTCGACGGCCCGCAGGGCGCGCAACTTCGGGTGCACGGCAGCGCGGACCTGCAGCAGGCCCAGGTCGACGCCGACCTCACGCATCTGGACCCGCGCCTGGCTCTGCCCTACGTGCCGCAACTGCGCGAGCTGCTGCCGCGCGGCGAGCTCGCCTTGCACCAGGCGCGCATCGACTGGTCCGCCAAGCCCCAGCGCTTGCAGCTGCAGCTCGCAGGAGCCGAGCTGACCGCCCCGCGCGCCGGGCCGCACGGCGAGCTGCGTGCGGCCGCGCTTGCGTTGCGCGACGTGCGTGCCGATCTGCTCGCGCACCACGTCATGGTCGGCGAGCTGCGGCTGCAGCGCCCGCAGGCCAGCATTTCACGTGATGCCGCGGGTCGCTGGTCGGTGGCCGGCTGGATCGCGCCGACGGCCGCGGCAACGTCGGCGCAAG
>JAKAHP010000422.1 GCA_021825505.1 Pseudomonadota bacterium | reverse complement strand
GCCAGGCCAGCGGCAGCAGCGCGCGCGCGACGCCGGCGCGGCGCAGCCACCACGCGGGCCAGCCGCGCGGCATCAGCGCGTGTCCTCGGCGCCGCGTTGAGTGGCGAAGGTCAGGCGGCTCAGCCCGGTCAGGCGCGCGGCTTCCATCACGTTGACCACCGATTGCTGGGTGCTTTGCGCGTCGGCGCTGATCACCACCATGGTGTCGGCGCGGCCGTGCGCGGCGTGGCTCAGCGCTGCGGCGATGTCGGCCACGCCGTGGCGCGCCAGCACTTCGTGGTCGACCGCGCAGGTGCCGTCGGCGGCGATCGTCACCACCACCTCGTGCGCGTGCGGCTGGGCCTGCGGCGCATTGGCGGTCGGCAGGTCGATCTTCAGCTCGGTGTACTTGGCGTAGGTCGTCGTGATCATCAGGAAGATCAGGATGACCAGCAGCACGTCGATCAGCGGAATCAAGTTGATTTCCGGATCGTCGGGACGGGGGCGCTGGAAATTCATCGCGAGCGGCCGGCAGCTCAACGCGTGCCGAGGTGGGGGTGCAGGTGGGTCGCCAGGCGGATCGCGGCCTGTTCCATCTCGATGCCGAAATCGTCCACGCGACCGCGGAAATAGCGGTAGAACAGCAGCGACGGTACCGCGATGATCAGGCCGAACGCTGTGTTGTAAAGCGCCACCGAAATGCCGTGCGCGAGCAGGATCGGGTTGCTGCCGGCACCGCTTTGCGAGCCGAAGATCTCGATCAGACCGACCACGGTGCCGAGCAGTCCGAGCAGCGGCGCGATCGACGCCAGGGTGCCGAGCGCGTTCAGGTAGCGTCCGAGTCGGTGCATCTGCGCACGTCCACTGTTTTCCATGTCCTCGCGCACGCTCTCGGCGCTGGCGTGCGGCCGGCGCACGGCGCGGAACCCCGCGGCCAGCACCGCGCCCAGCGGCGAATTGCGCTCGAGCTTGTCGATGATGTCGGCGCTGGGCAGCGCGGTGCCCGATACCGCGATGGCCTCGTCCAGCAGCGTGGGCGGGATCACGCGCGCGCCGCGCAGCGTGGTCAGGCGCTCGAACACGATGGCCAGTGCGGCGATCGAGCAGGCGATCAAGGGCCAGATCGGCCAGCCCGCGGCTTCGACAATGCTGAACAAGATCGCTTCTCCGTCGATGGGGTTTGCAGGGTGCTGTCGCGCATGGTAATGAATGCGCGACAGCCGGCGTGCGCCTGTCCCCTCGGTTATCCCGAGAAATTGTGGATAACAATGTGGGCAACATCGTGATGGCGGCGCCAGAGCCTTGATCTGTCGAGCTCGGCTTTGTTCTGACGCTTTTTTGGACACAAAAAAAGTGAGCAAAATCAATTGTCTATGACGATTTCACAAGCGTTGCAGGGTTTTTCAGGGCATTGCCCGGGCCAGGCCCCGCGGTGTGGACAGCTGGAGCCGGGGCGCGCCGCCGCGGGATGCGATGGCGCCTGAGTACACGCGATGCTGGAGCGTCGGCGCGCTGGTGCGCGCACTGGCCGACACGCTGGGCGCGCGCTACGGCGCGGTCACCGTGCAGGGCGAGATCAGCGGTTTCACGCGTGCCGCCAGCGGGCACTGCTATTTCAGCCTGCGTGACGACGCAGCGCAGCTGCGCTGCGTGCTGTTTCGCCAACGTGCGGCGCTGGTGGATTTCGCGCTGCGCGACGGCTTGCGCGTCGAGCTGCGCGCCGCGGTCGGGATGTACGAGCCGCGCGGCGAACTGCAATTGCAGGTCGAATCGGTGCGCCTGGCCGGTCAGGGCGCCTTGCTCGAACAGTTCCTGCGGCTCAAGGCCAAGTTGCAGGCCGAAGGGCTGTTCGACGCCGCGCGCAAGCGCGCGCTGCCGGCGCATCCGCGCGCGATCGGCATCGTCACGTCGCGCCAGGCGGCAGCGCTGCACGACGTGCTGTCGACCTTGCGCCGGCGCAACCCGCAGGTGCGCGTCGTGCTTTACCCGGCCAGCGTGCAGGGCGCGGCAGCGCCGGCCGAGCTGGTGCGCGCGCTGCACAGCGCGGCGCGGCGCGACGAAGTCGACCTGCTGCTGCTGGTGCGCGGCGGCGGTGCGCTGGAGGATCTGTGGGCCTTCAACGACGAGGCGCTGGCGCGCGCGATCGCCGCGTCGCCGTTGCCGGTGATCAGCGGCGTGGGGCACGAGACCGACTTCACGATCGCCGATTTCGCCGCCGATCTGCGCGCGGCGACGCCGACCGCGGCGGCCGAGCTGTGCGCGCCGGCGCAAGTCGACCTGCAGCGCCAGCTGCAACAGGCCACGACGCGTCTGCGCAGCGCTGCGACCCGCGCACTGGCGCGCGAGCAGCAGCGCATCGACCGTCTGCAGCTGAGGCTGCCGACCCCGGTGCGCCTGGTGCAGGCCCACGCGCTGGCCTTGCGCGAGCTGCAGGCGCGCTTGCAGGGCAGTATGCATCCGAAGCTGTCGCTGCGCACGCAGACCGTGGCCTTGCTGCAGCAGCGGCGGCGCGCCCGTCGCGGCACCGCGGCGGCCGAGGC
>JAKAHP010000421.1 GCA_021825505.1 Pseudomonadota bacterium | reverse complement strand
TGTTTGCGACCCAGGTCGGTGACACGCGGCGCTATCTGATCCCCACCGCCGAAGTCGCACTGACCAATCTGGTGCGCGAATCCATCGTCGAGGCGGGCACGCTGCCGCTGCGCATGACCGCGCACACGCCGTGCTTTCGCGCCGAGGCCGGCAGCGGCGGCCGCGATCTGCGCGGCATGATCCGCCAGCACCAGTTCGAGAAGGTCGAGCTGGTCAGCATCGTCAAGCCCGCCGAGAGCGCCGCCGAGCACGAGCGCATGACGCGCTGCGCCGAGGTGGTGCTGGAAAAGCTCGGGTTGCCATATCGACGCCTGCTGCTGTGCACCGGCGACATGGGCTTCGCGGCGGCGAAGACCTACGATCTGGAAGTCTGGCTGCCCTCGCAGAACACCTGGCGCGAGATCAGCTCCTGCTCCAATTGCACCGACTTCCAGGCGCGGCGCATGCAGGCGCGCTGGCGCAACCCCGACAGCGGCAAGCCCGAACTGGTGCACACCCTCAACGGTTCCGGCGTCGCCGTCGGCCGCGCCCTGATCGCGGTGATGGAGAACTATCAGAACAGCGATGGCAGCATCAGCGTGCCCGAGATCCTGCGGCCCTACATGGGCGGTGTCGGGCGCATCGGCTGATCGCACCCCGCGCACTCGGCGTTTTTTGCGATGATAGTGCGGCCGTTCACGGAGAGGTGGCCGAGCGGTTTAAGGCAGCAGTCTTGAAAACTGCCGTGGGCTCACGCCCACCGAGGGTTCGAATCCCTCCCTCTCCGCCAACTTCCAGGCAAGCCGTGCCTTGCAGTCTTGCGCGGGGTTGGGCAGTGTCGCGCAGGAAGGGGTGAGAACCCTCGCGGTTCGACGCATGCGCCGGGAGCGGGATGCCTGTCGCCCGCCGGATCCTTCGCGTTGCTCAGGATGACAACGGGAGGGGAGCTGCCAGGCCATGGCCCGCGCCATCCAGTGCCCAAGTCTTGTCATCCTGAGCGCAGCGAAGGATCTGGCCCGCGGAGCCGCCGCGGCCACCCCGGCCGTCCCTGCAGCGGGGCGCCTGTCGCCCGCCGGATCCTTCGCGTTGCTCAGGATGACACCGAGAAGAGTCTTGTCATCCTGAGCGCAGCGAAGGATCTGCGCAGCGAAGCATCTGGCCAGCCGAGCCATCCCGGCCGGCCATCGAGCCATCCCGGCCGGCCGTGCAGCGACGCGCTGGATCGGCAACCCGAAGATCGCCGATCAGGCGCGCCGTGTTTCGCCTACAGCAAGCGCTTGCCCTGCGCGACGGCCTGTTGCAGCGTGCCCTCGCCGGCGCGCGCCTGGCGATCGAGGCGATCGAACGCGGCCCGCTGCGCCACGGTCGGCTGCACGTACGCGAGGCCGACGTCGGACTGCAGGTACGCCAGGAAGCTGCGCAGGCGCATCTCGTGCATCACGTCGCCCTCGCTCGAGTGGATGTCGAGCTGGACGACCTGATCGATCGCATGGTCGAGCGCCGCGAGCGCATCCTTCGCCTGCGATCCGGCGAGCCGATGCCGCGCGATCGCCTGCAGCAGTTCGCGTCGCACGGCGATCGCCTGATTGATGTTGCGGTCGAGCCGGTCGATCGCGGCATGGATGCGCAGCTCCAGTGCCAGGTGCTGCTGCAACGCCGCGGCCGTCGTGTGCAGGCGCGGATCGAGGGTGACCGCGAAGGTCTGCCGGGTCATGTGCCCGCCGTAGTCGAGCACCACGGTGTAGTGGCCCGGGTTGATCTGCGGGCCGCGCGCGTCGGCGGTCAGGCCGTCGGTGTCTTCGGGCGGCTCGAAACCGGTCACGTCCGTCGCGCCGCTGTAGCGCAGGTCCCACTGCAGCCGGTTCATGCCCGGTGCGATCGCCGTGAGCTTTTCGCGGGCGATCCGCTGCTCCGCCGACGGCGTCAGGTTGTCGCGCACCGCGGCGGCAAGTTTCGGCTGCTTGACCTTCCGATGCAGCGCGAAGCGGCGCACCAGCTGGCCCTGCGCATCGACGAAGCTGAGCGTGACCGGCGTCTTGCCGTCGTAGCTCGCCGGGATGTGGAAGAACACCGTCGCCCCGAACGGCGGATTGGTGCCGAACGGGCCGTGGTACTTGGCGTGGCCATCCTGTCCGTAGGCGTTGCTGAGCCAGGCCGTCGCGGGCGCATACAGTCGAGTCGCATCGGCGGCCGGCACCGGACTGCGCGCCAGCTGCTCGAGCAGGGTCAGGTTGTCGAGGATCCAGAACGCGCGCCCGTGCGTGGCGGCAACCAGGTCGCCCTGGCGCACGTTGATGGCCAGGTCGCGGATCTGGACGTGCGGCAGGTTCAGCCCCAGCGGCCGCCAGTGCGCGCCGCCGTCGAAGCTGGCGTACACGGTGTTCTTGGTGCCGAGGAACAGCAGCGACGCATCGCTCGGATCCTGGCGCACGACGAAGGCGTACTGGTCATCGGGCAGGCCGGTGGTGATCGGCGTCCAGTGCGCGCCGTAGTCGGTGGTCTCGAACACGTAGGGATGGAAGTCGTCCCACATGTAGCGCGAGGCGGTCAGGTACGCGCT
>JAKAHP010000070.1 GCA_021825505.1 Pseudomonadota bacterium | reverse complement strand
TGGATGGCGGCGCTGCTGGCGGTGCTCGGCGCGTCCAGCGCCTTCGTCGGCTTGCTGCTGCGCCGGCTGGCCGCGCGCAACGCCGCGCTCGACCGCGCCTCGACGCTGCTGGCGCGCTTCGGCGAGTTGCAGGCCTTGCTCGCCCAGGTCAACCAGAGCGCGGCCCGGCTCGACGACGAGGCCGCCTTCCTCGATCGCCTGTGCCGGCTGGCCGTCGACGAGGGCCGGCTCGCGCTGGCCTTCGTCGGCCGCCCGCGCGCCGACGACACGCTGGACTTCGTCGCGGCGGCCGGGCAGACGCGCTACCTCGACGGGCTGCTGATCTCGATCTCGCCCGAGCGGGCTGAAGGGCGCGGCCCGGCTGGCTGCGCCTGGCGCGACGGCCGTGCCTACTTCAATGCGAGCTTCGCGTCGGCGCCGCTGACACCGTGGCGCGAACGCGCCGCGCGGTTCGGGCTGCAGGCCAGCGCCGCGCTGCCGATCCGGCGCGAAGGCGCCAGCTGGGCCGTGCTGATCCTGTGCCGCGGCGACGACGTCGCGTTCGATCCACCGATGCAGCGCCTGCTGCTGGAACTGGCCGACGACGTCGGCCACGGTCTCGAGCGCATCGCCCACCGCCAGCGCCTGCGCCTGCTCGACACGGCGGTGGGGGCGCTGTCCGACGGGCTGACGATCGCCGACGCCGAGCGCCGGCTGATCTTCGTCAACGCCGCGTTCGCCTCGATCACCGGCTATCGCCCCGCCGAAGTGCTGGGGCGCAGCCCCGCGCTGCTGCAGGGTCCGGACAGCGACGCCGGCGTCATCGCGCGCATCGGCCAGGCCTTGCGCGACGGCACCCGCTTCGACGGCGAGCTGCTCAACCGCCGCCGCGACGGCACGCCGTTCTGGAACCATCTGCACATCGACCCGGTGCGCGACGCACAGGGACGCGTCACGCACTACATCGGCATCCAGCACGACGCGAGCCGCGAGCGCGAAGCGCTCGACCTGCAGCAGGCGCTGCTGGCCAACGCGCAGTCGGGCATCCTGATCGCGCGCCGCCGCACCATCGTGACGACCAATTCGACGATGGCCGCGATGCTCGGGCGCACCCCCGACGCGCTGACTGGCAGCGACGGCCGCCTGCTCTACCCCGACGAGGCCGAGTACCAGCGCGTCGGCACGGTCTACGCGATGCTGCAGGCTCAGGGCTGGGCGGCGTTGCCCGGGGTGCGCCTGCAGCGCGCCGACGGCAGCACGCTGCTGTGCGACCTGCACGGTCGGCTGCTGTCGGACCACGACACCTCGGTGTGGACCTTCATCGACGTCGGCGAGCGCGAAGCGCAGGCGCAGCGCCTGCAGCGCGCGCAGCGCGTGTACCGTGCGCTGCTGGCCGCGGCCGACGCACTGCTGCAAAGCACCAGCGACGCCGCGATGATCGAGCGCCTGTGCGCCAGCCTGGTCGACGGCACCGACTTCAGCGCGACCTGGCTGGCGCGCCCCGATGCGCAGGGCGTGTTCGCCACGCTCGGCCGCGCCAGCGTGGCGCATGCCGGACTGGACTTTCTCGACACGCTGCGCGTTTCGGTCGACGACCCCCGCGCGCTGGTCGCGCGCGCCTGGCGCGAAGGCGCCACCGCGATCCACCTCGATCATCTCGCGGTGCACGAGGGTGCCGCCCACGCCGCCGCGCTGCGCCAGCTGCAATGGGTCGCCGCGCTGGCCACGCCGGTGCCGCGTGCCGGGCAACCGTGGGGGGTGCTGGTGTTCACGTCGGACGACGCCGCCAGTTTCGACGACATCACGCGCGCAGCCTGCGAACAGGTCGCCGCGCTGCTCGGTCACGGCCTCGACGAAGTCGATCGCAAGACCGCACTGCAGACCCTGCAGGACGCGGAGAGCCAGCGCGCGCGCACCGACGCGCTGACCGGGCTGCCGAACCGGCGCGCGCTCGACGAATACCTGTCCGGCGCACTGGCCCGGGCCGAGCGGCGCCAGTCCGTGCTCGCCGTCGGCCTGCTCGACCTCGACGACTTCAAGCCGGTCAACGACGCCTACGGCCACGCCGCCGGCGACACCCTGCTGCGCGCGTTCGCCCAGGCGCTGCACGCGCGCATGCGGCGCGGCGACTTCCTCGCGCGCATCGGTGGCGACGAATTCGTCGTCGTCTTCGAAAACCTGGACCGCGAGCGCCACCTCGACGAACTCGGCGTCGCGCTCGAGCGGCTGCACGACGCGGTGCGCGATCCGTTCGAGCTCGGCGCTGCACAGCGCGCGCAGATCGGCATGACGATGGGACTGGCCTGCTTCCCCGTCGATGCCCGCGAGCCCGACGCCCTGCTGCGTCTGGCCGACGCGGCGATGTACGCCAACAAGCTGCACAAGCTCGACCGCGCGCGCTGGTGGCGCATCGGCACCGCGGCCGAACCCGTCGACGACGGCATGCGCGAAGCCGCCTTCGATCTGTTCGGCACCGACGCCGCTGCGCTGCTCGGCTCGCTGGATGCGCAACCCCTCGACGAGCTCGCCGCGGCGCTGGCCGCGGCGCTGGCCGATTCCTCCCGGGCCAGCGGCGAGCCGTTCGCGATGCTGGGTGCGCTCAGCGCCGACGAACGCGCCGGGGCCATGCGCGCCCAGGCCGAGCATCTGCGCGAGGTGCTCGGCGCGCATGCCACGCGCGATGCGCTGCTGGCGCGCGCCCGTGCGCTGGGCCAGGCTCACGCACTGGCCGGGGTGTCGGCCGCCGCGATCGAGGAAGCCTACGGCGTCTACGAGGACCTGCTGCGCGAGCGCCTGGAAAACGCGCTGATCTCGTCGCGCCAGCGCTACCGCGTACTGCGCGTGGCCACCGGCCGGATGCGCCTGGACCTGCAGACCCAGCTGGTCGCGATCGGGCAGACCTCGGCGCGCTACTTCGCGCTGCTCGAGCACGGCGCCGGCAGCGGGCTGCGCTGGGTCGACCTGCTGCCGGCGATGCTGCAGGCGCTCGGCGAACTGCCCGGCGTGCGCCACGCCATCGTGTTCCGTCCCGATGCGCACGGCGCACTGCGCGACGAGGCCGGCGTCGGCACGGATTTCGGCACGATCGCCGCGCGCCTGCGCGACGAGCATCTCTACCTGAACCTGGACCTGGCCCCCGACGGGCAGCGCGAGCCGGTCGCGCTGGCCTGGTTCACGCGCCAGGTGCAGGTCGTCGGCGCCTTCGTGCGCGATGCGCGGCTGGCACGCTGGCACGCGCTGGCGCAGGCGGCCGGATGGCGCAGCGCCGCCTGCGTGCCGATCGCCAGCGGCGACGACACCGACAGCGTGCTGGTGCTGTTCGGCGCCTACCCGCAGCAGTTCTCGTCGGACTGGATGCATTCATGGCTGGAACTGCTGCGCAACGGCATCGGCGCGCAATTCGCCGCGACCGCGCATGGCCTCCGTCCGCTCGCTCCCGAGCGACGCCGCGCGCTGCGCGAACTGCTGCACGACCACGGCCTGCGCATGTGGGTGCAACCGATCGTCGACCTGCACAGCGGCGCGGTGCGCAAGGTCGAGGCGCTGGCGCGCCTGCACACGCCCGACGGCGAGGTGCTGACGCCGGCGCAGTTCCTGCCGGCGTTCGGCGAGCAGGACTTGCATACCCTGTTCCTGCAGGGCCTGGCGCAGGCGCTCGAGATGGTGCACGGCTGGCGCGACGCCGGGCTGGACATCGAAGTCGCAGTCAACCTGCCGCCGTCGACGCTGGCCCACCCCGATTGCGCGTCGTGGATCGAGCAGGCGCTGCGCCGCGCCCAGGTCGCCGCACGCCACCTGGTGGTCGAAGTGCTGGAGAACGAGACCATCGACCGCGCCCGCAGCGACGAGGCGATCTACGCGCTGGGCGCGCTCGGCGTGCGTCTGGCGCTGGACGACCTCGGCGCCGGCTACAACAGCCTGACCCGGCTGGCGGCGCTGCCGATCGACACCGTCAAGATCGACCAGAGCCTGCTGCACGAGCTGACGAGCGACCCGGTGAAGACGGTGCGGCTGCTGGCGACCTTGATCCGGCTGGGGCAGCAGTTCGCGCTGCGCACCGTGGTCGAGGGACTCGAGACCGACGGCCACATCGAGGCCGCGCGCATGCTCGGCGCGCAGCTCGGCCAGGGCTATGCGCTGGCGCGACCGATGCCGGCCGCGGATTTCCCGGCGTGGCTGCAAGCGCGCGCGCAGCGCACGCCCGCTGCGACCGACACGCCGCGCAGCTGGCTGGGCGCGCTGACCTACCAGTGGGTGGCGGCGCGCGATCCCTTGCGCCAGCACCCGCTGGGCCCCCTCGAGGACTGTCCACTGAGCCGCTTCCTGCGCGCGCGTTCCATCGACGACGCGCAGGTGCTCGGCTGGCACGCCTGCGTGCACGGCGACGCGCCGGCGCCGCAGCGCGACGACGCCGCCGAAGCGCTGCTGCAATGGCTGGCCCGGCGCGTCGTCGCCGACGGGCCGGCATGAACGGCTGCGCGCTTCAGCGCTGCGCCGGCCGCGCCGCGCGATGGAACGCGACCATGCCGCCCCAAATGCTCTTGCGACAGCGCACGTCGACGAAACCGACCAGGCGAAGCACCTCGGAGAACTCCTCGGCGGTGTAGAAGTGACTGATCGCTCGCTTGAAGTACTCGCGGCACTGCCTGGAGGCTTCGCTCGAGCCGAACACCAGCGCGGTCCACGCGACCGAGGCGTGCAGGAAAGCGAGGTAGAGGCGCTCGACCACGCGCCGCCTCGGCTTGAGCATGTCGCAGTGGTAGAACACACCGCCGGGCCTGAGCACGCGCAGGATCTCGGGCAGCACGAGGTCGAGTTGCAGATGGCGCGAAGCCGCCTGCAGCGTGACCGCGTCGAAACTTGCGTCGTCGAACGGCAATCGGTGCACGTCGGCGATGCGACTGTCGATCGCCACCCGGTAGTGCTGCGCGCGACGCTGGCCTTCGTCCTGCATCTCGCGGCTGCGGTCGACCGCGGTCACCTTGATACCGGGGTGGCGACGCAGCAAGCGTATGCCGACGTCGTTGGTTCCGGCGCAGACGTCGAGCACGGCGCTGCCCGGCGCAACGTGCACGGTATTGACGAACTGCCAGACCCAGAGTTCCCACAACCCGAAACTGGCGACGACGTTGCCCGCGCGGTAGTAGCTCGGAACGTCCCGGAACACATCGGGAATCAGCGCCGCCCAGGTCGGCCCGAACAAGGCGCGCCGGTGCTGCTCGCGCTGCTCGAAACCGGACCTTCCCAATGCTGCGGATGCGTCTTCGTCCATCGCCGTCCCCCGACCGAGTTGCGCGCGGGCGGCAGCCTGCGCCGTCGCGCCTGGCTCGAAGATACATCCGACAAAACCCGCGCGGCGGGCCGCCGCGCGCGCCCGGTGGCGCGCGCGCGCGAACCCTTGCGCTGGGTCAAGCTTCAGGGGTACAGGCCGCGCTCGGCGCGCGCCAGCAGCACCCGCTCGCAGGCCACGGCGAAGGCCGCGGTACGCAGCGAGATGCGCAGACGCTCGGCGGTGGCCCAGATCTGCTCGAACGCATTGACCATGATCTGGTCCAGGCGCGCGTTGATCTCGTCCTCGCTCCAGAAGAAGCTGGAGAAGTCCTGCACCCATTCGAAGTAGCTGACGGTGACGCCACCGGCGTTGCACAACACGTCGGGCACGACCAGCACGCCGCGCTCGGCCAGCACGTCGTCGGCGGCCGGCAGCGTCGGGCCGTTGGCGCCTTCGAGCATCAGCTTGGCCGTGGTCGTGCGTGCCCGCGCCTCGGTCATCTGGCCTTCGAGCGCGGCCGGAATCAGGATGTCGCAAGGCACTTGCCAGAACGCGTCGCCGTCGATCGCTTCACCAAAACCGGCCACGCCGCCGTGCGCGTGCACATGCAGCTGCAGCGCCGCGACATCGAGACCACCCTCGTGCATCACGCTGCCGCTGTGGTCCTGCACCGCGACGACCTTGGCGCCGGCCTCGACGAACAACTCGGCCGCGGTCGAGCCGACGTTGCCGAAGCCCTGCACCGCGATGCGCGCGCCGGCCAGATCCAGGCCGATGCGCCGCGCCGCTTCGCGGCCGGTGACGAACACGCCGCGCCCGGTGGCCTTGACCCGGCCCAGCGAACCGCCCAGCGGGATCGGCTTGCCGGTGACGACACCGGTGGCGGTACCGCCGATGTTCATCGAGTAGGTGTCCATCATCCACGCCATGATCTGCGCGTTGGTGTTGACGTCCGGAGCCGGAATGTCCTGCTGCGGCCCGATGATGATGCCGATCTCGCTGGTGTAACGCCGCGTCATGCGCTCCAGCTCCTTGCGCGAGAGCTGGCCCGGGTCGACGCGGATGCCGCCCTTGGCGCCACCATAGGGCAGGCCGACCGCGGCGTTCTTGATGGTCATCCACGCCGACAGCGCCATCACTTCCTCGAGCGTGACCTGCGGGTGAAAGCGCACGCCGCCCTTGCCGGGACCGCGCGACAGGTTGTGCTGCACGCGGAAACCTTCGAAATGACGCACGGTGCCGTCGTCCATCTCGATCGGCACGTCGACGATCAGCGCGCGCTTCGGGCGCTTCAGCGTCTCGCCCCAGCGCGCCAGCTCGCCCAGGTAGGGCAATACGCGATCGACTTGCGCCAGGTAGGTCAGCCACGGGCTGTCGGGCTGCGGATCGACGTAGGAGAGGACGTTCTTCGGTGCTGCGGCCATTTCCGGTTTCTCAGTTTGACGTTGCAACATGGGTGGATGGGAACGGGTTGTGTCTGTTTTGGGCATGGGGCGGGTTGCGCCCCATGTGCTGGGCCCACGCCAGCTCGTGGCCGAGCGCGGACTACGGCACTATAAGGACGCATCCAGCGAGTATCCAATGCCGTTTGGGGATAATGTCATGCAATATTTGCATGACATCGGACCCAGGCGATGGATACCAAGTGGCTCGAGGACTTCATCACGCTGGCCGAGACGCGTTCGTTCTCGCGCGCTGCCGAATTGCGCAACGTCACCCAGCCGGCGTTCTCGCGCCGCATCCAGGCGCTCGAAGCCTGGGTTGCCGCGGCGCTGGTCGACCGCACCACCTACCCGACGCGGCTGACCGCGGCCGGCGAGACCTTCCACGCGCAGGCGCTGGCGATGCTGTCGCAACTGAGCGAGACGCGCGCGCTGCTGCGCGGCCACGAACGGCACGACGCCGGCATCGTCGACATCGCGATGCCGCACACGCTGGCGCTGACCTTCTTCCCGCCCTGGCTCAAGGAGCTCGAAGCCGTCACCGGCGCGCTCGACACGCGCGTGACCGCGCTGAACGTGCACGACGCTGTTGTCCGGCTGGTCGACGGCGGCGCCGACCTGGCGCTGGTCTACCACCACCCGCGCCAGCCGGTGCAGCTCGACCCCTCGCGCTTCGAGATGCTGCAGCTGGGCACCGAGGCGATCTATCCGTACGCGCGCTGCGACGCCGGCGGGCAGCCGCTGCACCGCCTGCCCGGCGCGCCGGGCCAGCCCGTGCCCTTCCTCGCCTACGCGCCCAACGCCTACCTCAAACGCATGGTCGACCTGATCATCGAGGGCATGCAGCCGCGGCCGCTGCTGCACACGCGCAGCGAGACCGACATGGCCGAGGGACTGAAGGCGATGGTGCTCGAAGGCCACGGCCTGGCGTTCCTGCCGGAGAGCGCGGTACGCCGCGAGCTGCGCCAGCGCCAGCTCGCCTGCGCCGGCGCCGAATACTCGATGCACATGGACATCCGCCTGTACCGTGAGCGCGCCCGCTCGCGCAAGGAAGCGGTCGAGGCGCTGTGGCAGGGGCTGTCGGCGCGCTTCGGCGCACCGACCTGAAAGCGGGACGGCCCGCGCAGCGAGCGCGTATGCTCGCGGCGATGAACGCCCTGCCCCGCACCCACCTGATACCCGGCGCGAAGTCGACGCTGGCCGCGCACGTGCGCGGCGCCGACGGCGCCCCCGCCGTCGTGCTGTCGCACGCGCTGCTGACTTCGCACCGCATGTGGGACGCGCAGGCGGCGCTGCTGGCCGCGCACGGCTGGCGCGTCGTCGCGCTCGACACACGCGGCCACGGCGCGTCTTCGGCATCGCCCCCGCCGTACCGCATCGACGAACTGGTCGGCGACGTCGTCGCCGTGCTCGACGCGCTGGGCATCGCGCGCGCGCACTACGTCGGCCTGTCGCTGGGCGGCATGATCGGCTTCGGCCTGGGCATCGCCCACCCCGAGCGCGTGCTCAGCCTGGTGCTGTGCGACACGCGCGCCGACGCGCCGGCGGCCTACGCCGCGCCGTGGGACGCACGCATCGAGCTGGCGCGCGCCCACGGCTGCGCGGCGCTGGCCGACGCCACGCTGGAGCGCTGGTTCGGCCGCGCCTTCCTCGACGCGCACCCGGACACGGCGGCGGCCATCGGCGGCCTGATCGCGGCCACTCCGGTCGACGGTTTCGAAGGCTGCGCGCGCGCCATCCAGGGCCTCGATCTGCTCGATCGGGTCGAGCGCATCGGCGCGCCGACCACGCTGCTGGTCGGCGCCAACGACGGCGACCTGCCGCAGGTGCTGGCGCAGCTGCGCGCACGCATGCGCGACGCCGAGCTCGAAGTCATCGCCGACGCCGGCCACCTGGCCAACGTCGACCAGCGCGAGCGCTTCGACGCCGCGCTGCTGCGCCACTTCGCGCGCCTGGCCGCGCCAGCCTGAACACGGCGCCGCCCAGCGCGGTGCGCATTCAGCGCCGCTGGCGTCGGTATTGCTCGAACAAGCGGCGCTGCTCGGCTGGCGACAGCCTGCGGTAGCGTCGCTGCGCGCGCAGGATGGCTTGCCGGCGTGGTGCCGGCATGTGCTCCCAGCGCTGCAGTTGGCGATGCCACTGCGCCGTGCCGGTGCGCCACTGCGCACCTTGCGCCGACGCCGGCGCCCCCGCCAGTTGCGCGATCAAGATCAGCACCAGCCACCAACGCTCAACTGGCATCGCGCTGCCCTGCCGTATCGATGAGTTGCGGATGCTCGGCCAGCCAGTCGTAGAAGTCCATGTTCTGCACCGCGTCAGCGGTTTGCGCGTTGACCTGCTGCGCCGACCCGAATGGCAGCACGGACCACGACGAGAACCCGACCGATCCCAGGACGAGCAGGCTCATGCCGAGCGCGCCCGCTGCCGCCAGGCGCGCCCAGCGCGGCTGGCGCGCACCTCGGCGCACGTGGTGTTGCGCCGCCAGGCGCGGCAACTCGACCAGCGCCTGCGCGATGCGCGCACCGAACTGCGCGTGCGCGGCCAGCGCCGCATCGCGGTCCATGTCCTGCTCGAAGCGCCGCGCCTGCTCCGGCTCCAGGCATCCGGCGCGCCAGCGGTCGGCGCGGCGGGCACGGTCACGGTCATGGGTCATCGGCTTTCCCCCTCGAGCCAGTCGCGCAAGCGGCTCAGCGCTCGCAGATGATGCGTCTTCACACTGCCTTCACTGATGTTCATGGCCTGCGCCGTGTCGGCAATCGACAGCTCTTCGACTTCGCGCAGCACGAACACCTGCCGCTGCCGCGCGCTCAGGCGCTGCAGCGCGCCGGCCACGCGCGCGGCCTGCTGCATCGACGCGACACGCTGCTCGGGCCCGTCGCCGGGATCGACCAGCGACGACCACGCCACGCGACCATCATTGTCGTCGTCGCCGTCGGTGAAAAAGAAATCGACGATCTTCTCGACCCGGCGCTTGCGATGCCAGTCGACGATGCGATGGCGCAAGATGCCATAGAACAGCGGCGGCCACTGCTCGGCGGGGCGGTCTCGATAATGCGCGACGAGCCGCGTCAGCGCGTCCTGCACCAGATCGGCGGCGACGGCATTGCCGGCGGTCTCCAGCAAGGCCAGGCGCAGCGCGCGCGGCCTGACCGCGGCGCAGAAGTTCTCCAGCGCGGTCTCGCCGCCGACCGACGCCAGCGACGCCACGCGAAGGCTCGCAGCGGAGCTGGTCATCGGCGTGGCCGGACCCGCGGCAGCGATGCGCCCACAGCCGTCATCAGCAAGGCCCCCAATGCCCGGGGTGCCATCGCCACGGCCCCCACCAGCCACGATGCCAGCACGCCGCACGCGCCGGACGCACCACGACAGCCGCGGGTCTCACCGGCGCGACGTAGCAACCGCCCAGGCTCGCCGCGACGGCGACGCCGAGCAGGACAAGCCGCGTACCCCGCAACAGACGGCTCATGGCCCGACCCTGCGGCTGATGCGATCCTCCTGCGCATTCAGCGCGGCCTGCTGCTGCGGCGTGATGTAGCCGCCGTTGCGCCGCGCCAGCGCCTGCTCACGCGCACGCAGGCGCCCCACCTGCCGGCGCAGCGCATAGGCGCGCGCCGGGCCGATTTCACCGGTACGGACTTCCTCGGTGATGCGACGCTGCAGATGGGTGGTGCGCTCGAGCACCTGGGCTTGCCGCGGATGCGACGCGGCCCAGCCGGTCTCGGCTTGCGCCGAGGCGGCGAGCACCAAGCCACCGAGGCCGAGCAGCAGCGCGAGGGCACTGCGCGATGAAAGTCTTGAGCGGGACATGACGTTCCTTTCGTCGATTCGATGTGACTGTTGACCAAGATTGCGCGCAATTGCCCTATCAACGGTCGTCAGGTCCGAACCGGCGACAGCGCGACGCTTGCCGATGTCACCAACTGTTGCCGACGCCCCGGCGCAGGCCGGTTTACCCCAGCGCGTGAAATATTGGTCGGACCAGTAGTCCGTCTCGAAATTCACGTCCGCGTTTTGTTGCATTTAGCTACACAAATAATGTGGACACCAAGGGCCGCGCCGGTTTTTATAATCGCATACTGGTCTGACCATTGGACCAATAACAGCTTACCAGCCGGATTCCACCGCTGAGCACTCGAGGAGACTTCGCATGGCCATTGTTCCGCCCCTGCCCGCAGGGATCGTCTTCACCCAGCCGCTGACCCCGGTCGGCGGTTCTCTGGCGCTGTCCTTCCTGGTCGCGGCGCTGCCGATCGCGGTGGCCTTGCTGATGCTGGGCGTGCTGCGCCGGCCCGCGTGGCAGGCGGCGCTGGCCGGCCTGCTCAGCGGCCTGGCGATCGCCGTCGGCGTCTGGGGCATGCCGGCCCACCTGGCGTTCGACGCCGTCTCCGCCGGCATGGCGCTGGCGCTGATGCCGGTCATGTGGATCGTGTTCGCCGCGCTGCTGCTGTACAACGTGGCGGTCGGCACCGGGCGCTTCGAGCTGTTCCGGCGCTGGATCCTGCAGCACATTCCCGACGACCGGCGCCTGGTGCTGCTGGTGGTCGCGTTCTCGTTCGGCTGCCTGCTCGAAGGCATCGCCGGCTTCGGGGTTCCGGTGGCGATCTGCAGCGCCTTGCTGATCGGGCTGGGCTTTCCGGCACTGGAGGCGCTGACCTTCACGCTGATTTTCAACACCGCGCCGGTCGCGTTCGGCGCCCTCGGCGTGCCGATCACCGTGCTCGGCGCGGTCACCGGCATGCCGGCGCCGACGCTGGGCGCGATGGTC
>JAKAHP010000069.1 GCA_021825505.1 Pseudomonadota bacterium | reverse complement strand
CGGCGCGGCGCCGCGCCGCGCGCCAGTCGCGCAGCTCGGAGCGCACCGCGTCGCGCCCCAGTTCGCGCACGCGTCCGGCCACCGCGTCGAGCTCGGCCCAGCGTGCCAGCGCCAGCAGCAGACGCGCGAAGCGCGCACCCCGCAGGTGGGCGCACAACTGCGCGCGGTGCAGCGCGCGCTCGGCTTGCAGCGCGTCGACCGCAGCGCTCGCCGTGCCGAGCTCGCGCAGCAGCTGCAGCGCGACGTCGGCGTCGCGCACCGGCGCGGCGATCTGCATGGTCCAGCGCAACTCGGACTCGAAGCCCGCCAGCGCGCGCCGCGAGGCGTGCCCGCGCAACCAGCGCAAGGTGCTGCGCAGCCGGCGCAGCACCACGCGAAGCTGATGCACGTCGTGCGCGTCACCCGCGGCCCGCACGCGCTCGGCCCATGCCGCGAGCTGCGCGGCGGCACCGGCCAGCCATGGCTGCAGCGCGTCGCCCAGCTCCGCGTCGGCGGTCGGCGGCGCGGCATCGGCCGGGGCATCGGGCAGACGCCCCGCCGCCAGCGCCGCGGCGCGCTGAGCCTTGTTGATCGGGCTGGGCGGCAGCGCGATGTCCTGCGCCAGCGCCCAGGCCAGCTCCCAGCAGGCCGACCAGTCGCCGTCGAGCAGCTCCAGCTCGACTTCGCACAGCGGCGCCTCGCGCAGTGCGCCGTGTTCCCAGGCCTGGCAGCTGCCGCGGTCGAGTGCGACCTCGACCACGCTGGCCCCCCAGACGACGCGCCAGCTGCAGCGCTCGAACGCGGTGCCGAAGCGCGGCCGCAGCGTTTCCAGCAGCGCCGGCGCGTCGAGCCCGATCTTGCCCAACGGGGTCTCGCGCAAGGCGCGCTGAACATCGGGCAAGGTCAAGGCGTCGGCGTCGATCGGCCACTGCCACTCACCGCGCTGATGGCCGAACGCATCGCGCCCGGCGCTTTTCAGCGTCAGCCAGTGGCGGCTGCCGTCGTCGCGCAAGCGCAGCGCCAGGCCTGCCGCACCCAGCCGCGCATCGTCGAGGTCGAAGTAGCGGCTGCGCAGCCATTGCCGGCGCGGCGCTTGCCCGAGCAGGCCGAGCACCGGATGCTCGAGCAGGGATTCGACCGCACCGAGCTCGATGCCCAGCTTGATTTCACGTTCCAGCGCCACCGCGTCGTCTCCGGTCGGGCGCGGCGCGATTCGCCGCAGCCGCGATTGTCGCGTGGCGCGGCGCGCCGCAACCTTGCGCGAGCGCAAGGCCGCGGACCCGCGTCACATGCCGACGTAGTTCGGCCCGCCGCCGCCCTCAGGCGCGACCCAGACGATGTTCTGCGTCGGATCCTTGATGTCGCAGGTCTTGCAGTGCACGCAATTCTGCGCGTTGATCTGCAGCCGCCTGGCCCCGTCGTCGGTGTCGACGAACTCGTATACGCCGGCCGGGCAGTAGCGCTGCTCGGGGCCGGCGTAGCGCGCCAGGTTGACCCCGACCGGAACCGATGCATCCTTCAACGTCAAGTGCGCCGGCTGGTTCTCCTCGTGGTTGGTGTTGCTGATGAACACCGACGAGAGCCGGTCGAAGCTGACCTTGCCGTCGGGCTTCGGGTAGTCGATGCGCGGCATCTCGGCGGCCGGCCGCAGCATCGCGTGGTCGGGCTGCGTGCGATGCACGGTCCACGGCATGCGCCCCTTGAGCAGCCACTGCTCGATGCCGGTCATCAAGGTGCCCACCAGCCGGCCCTTCTTGAACCATTGCTTGAAGTTACGCGCGCGCCGCAGCTCGGCGTGCAGCCACGAGGCCTCGAACGCACGCGGGTAGGCCTCGAGCTCGTCGCCGTCGCGCCCGGCCGCGAGCGCCTCGGCGATCGCCTCGGCCGCGAGCATGCCGCTCTTGAGCGCGGCATGGCTGCCCTTGATGCGCGAGGCGTTGAGAAAGCCCGCCTCGCAGCCGACCATGCAGCCGCCGGGTAACACCAGCTTGGGCAGCGCCAGGATGCCGCCGGCGGTCAGCGCGCGCGCGCCGTAACCCAGGCGCTTGCCGCCTTCGAGAATCGGGCGGATCGCCGGGTGCGTCTTGAAGCGCTGGAACTCCTCGAACGGGCTCAGCCACGGATTGCGGTAGTCCAGCCCGACCACGAAACCGATCGCGACCTGGTTGTCGTTCAGGTGATAGAGGAAGGAGCCGCCGTAGGTGGAGCCGTCGAGCGGCCAGCCGGCGGTGTGCAGCACGCGCCCCGGGTGCGCCTGCTCGGGGCTGACTTCCCACAGCTCCTTCAGGCCGATCGCGTAGCTCTGCGGGTCGCGCCCGGCGTCGAGCTGGTAGCGCGCGATCAGCTCGCGCCCGAGCTGGCCGCGCGCGCCTTCGGCGAACACCGTGTATTTCGCGCGCAGCTCCATGCCGAGCTGGAAATTCGCCCCCGGTGCGCCGTCGCGGCCCACGCCCATATTGCCGGTGGCGACACCGCGCACGACACCGCCGTCATCGACCAGCAGTTCGGCCGCCGCGAAACCGGGGAAGATCTCCACGCCCAGGCTCTCGGCCTGCTGCGCCAGCCAGCGCACGACGTTGCCCAGGCTGATCACATAGTTGCCGTGGTTGCGGAAGCACTCGGGCTGCAGCGCCGCCGGTACCGCGCGCGCACCGTGCTCGCCGAGGAACAGGAACTGGTCTTCGGTCACCGGCTGCAGCAGCGGCGCGCCCTGCGCCTTCCAGTCGGGCAGCAGTTCGTCGAGTGCGCGCGGATCCATGATCGCGCCCGACAGGATGTGCGCTCCCGGCTCCGAGCCCTTCTCGAGCACGCACACCGAAATCTCGCGCTGCTGCTGCGCGGCGAGCTGCTTGAGGCGGATCGCGCTGGCCAGCCCGGCCGGGCCGGCGCCGACGACGACCACGTCGTACTCCATAGCCTCGCGCGGACCGTACTGTTCAAGAATGTTCTGCGGCGTCATCGCGGCCTCCATCGATTGCTTCGGCGCATTGTAGGCGGGCGCGGAAAAAATGGAACGATCGTTCGATTTTCGCGGATACCCACGTGAACGTAGGGTCAGCCCAGGGCGCCGAGGCAAAGTAATCACTTTTGATCACAGTTCTTACGTTCAGCATCGCTGTGCGTCCAGAATCTGTGGAATATTCGATGAATTACTCGTTTATCCGGCGTCAGATCAAGGAATAGGTCTCGTATCTATGTTTCGAAATCTAAAAATTGGCATCCGCTTGAGTCTCGGCTTCGGCACGCTGGTGCTGCTCGTGGTCGTCCTCGCCGGAGTCGCTGCGGCCAATCTGTGGCGCATGAAGCAGGCCACCGACGCCGCGACCAAACGCGCCTGGCCCGAGGCGCACGCGATCGCCGCGATCCGCACCGATCTGGCGCAGATCTCGGCCGATTGCCGCGACCTCCTGATCAGCCATGACCCGTCGCAAGCTGCAGTGCTGCGCGAGCAGATCCACGGCGACCTGCAACGCAACACCGCGCTGATCGACGACTTCGCCGCGCACGTGGCCAATCCGCTGATCCGCGACCGGCTGCCGCAGCTCGACAGCGACCGCCGCGCCTTCAACGGCGGCATCACGCAATGCCTGGCCACACAACAGCAAGGCGGCGACGCGGTGACGCTGTTCGACCGCGACGTGCGCCCCGCCGAGCGCGCCGTCAAGAGCGACCTGAAGGGCATCGACAGCGTCGCGGTGGCGCGCTTCGCGCAGGCCACCGTCGAGGCCGACCAGGCGTTTCGCAGTGCGCTGACGCTGGCGCTGGTGGTCGCGGCCGCGGCCATGCTGGCCGCGCTGGCGCTGGGCTGGAGCATCACGCGCTCGATCACGCGCCCGCTGGCCGACGCCGTCGGCGTCGCGCGTCGCGTCGCCGACGGCGACCTGACGGTGCACCCGCAGGCGCGCTCGCGCGACGAGACCGGGCAGTTGCTGGGCGCGCTGGGCGAGATGGTCGAGCGCCTCACCGCGACCCTGTCGGCGGTGCGCGCCGCCGCCGACCAGCTGTCGTCGGCCTCGGGCCAGGTCTCGAGCACCTCGCAGAGCCTGGCGCAGGGCGCCTCGGAGCAGGCCGCATCGGTCGAGGAGACCTCGGCCACGCTGGAACAGGCGGCCGCGTCGGTCAAGGGCAACGCCGACAACGCGAAGCTGACCGCGGGCATCGCGCAGCAGGCCGCGCAACAGGCACGCGACGGCGGCGTCGCGGTGGCGCGCACGGTGGCCGACATGCAGGCGATCGCCGAGCGTATCGGCATCGTCGACGACATCGCCTACCAGACCAATATGCTGGCCTTGAACGCGGCGATCGAGGCGGCGCGCGCCGGCGAGCACGGCAAGGGCTTCGCGGTGGTCGCGGCCGAAGTGCGCAAGCTGGCCGAGCGCGCCCAGGTTGCCGCGCGCGAAATCGGCGAACTGGCCGCCGGTTCGGTCAAGCAGGCCGAAGCGGCCGGCACGTTGCTCGAGCAGATGGTGCCGGCGATTGCGCGCACCAGCGAACTGGTCGAGGAAATCAACGCCGCCAGCGACGAGCAGGCCAGCGGCATCGGGCAGATCAACCAGGCGGTGTCGCAGCTCAATGCGACCACGCAGCAAAGTGCCTCGGCCTCCGAGCAGCTCGCCGCGACGGCCGAGGAAATGAACGGCCAGGCCGCCGAGCTGCAGAACCAGGTGGCCCGCTTCCGCCTGGCCGGCCACGGCACGCCGGCGCCAGCGCGGCCGACTGCCGCAGTGGCGCGGGCGCCCGAGTTCGCCGCTGCCGGCGCCGGCTTCGTGCGCTTCTGATCGGCGCTGCACCGCCTCACCAGCGCATCGACAACTCGCCGCTTAAGCCGAGGGCGCGCGCGCCGCGCCCCATTGCGCCGCGCAACGCCACGCGCCAGGCCAGACCGCGGTGCACGCATCGGCGCAAGCTCAGCGCACCGTGCACCGTGTCGGCCGGCGCTTGCTCGCCGAGCAGGTCGAACGTGGTCTGCGGCGCCGCGGCGAACGCTGCCGACCATACGGGCGCCGCGCGCCATCGATGCTGCAGGCGCGCCTCCAGTGCCTCGCGTGTGCAGCGCGTGCCGCGCCACCAGTCGAGCCCGGTCCACAGTGCGCCCGACACCGTGCGCCGCGACGCGTACAGCAGCGCACTGCTCGGTGCGCCAGTTTCAGGCAAGGCGCTCTGACTCAGTGCGGTCAAGCCGATCCCGCTGCTCGCACGCAGACGCTGTGCGCCAAGTGCGACGCGATAGCCTGCGTCGAGCTGGGCATCGACTACTCGGGCCATATTGGCTCCGGTCGGGGCTTCGGCGAGCGACGGCACCGCAGCCCCCACCTGACCGGCCAGCGGTGCCGCGACGATGCTCACCGCGCGCCCCTCGCGATTGCGAAATACGCCCCAGCCGAGCATCGCCCCGGCATCCAGTGCCCCGCGCCGCCAGCCCGCATACCCGGCCAGGTGCAACGCGTCGGTACTGCCTGACGGCGGCATACCCTGGAGCTGGAAGCTGCCCTGCGCGGCGCCCAGCGCCCAGCCCGCCAGCCCGCGCGTACCGACATGGCGGTCATGCCCGATTTCGATGCCGTACACACTGTCGCTGATACCCGCGACGCCGAGCGCGGCGTCCCCGTCGATGCGCGTGCTGCGGTCGAACAGCGCGCCCCATGCCCGGCTCTCGCGTCGAGACGACAGGCGGCGCCACAGCCGACCCCGCAGCACCGAGCGCCACCGCGCCGCGCTGTCCCGATCGAGCTGCTGCAGCCCGGCCGGCCCCTGTGCGGCCAATTGGGCGTAGGCGGCCTGCAAGTGCGCCACGTCAGGTTGCGTGTACAGCGCGGCAACCAGGGGACCCAGCGCCGCGCTGCCTCCGCTCTGCTGGATGCGTTGTACAGCACGTGCCACCGCCGTGGCGTTGACGTTCATGCCGGACGGCGCGAAATCGATGCTGCGCTGAAGCACGAGACTGTGTCCGTCGGGATCGAGCAGTGTGTACGAGCCCACCGCGCTGGACGGAGCCAGCAGGCTCAGCGCACCGTCGCTGAGCGCGCCGCTGGTGCTGAGCAGTTGCACCTGGTACACGCCGGGGGCGGCGCCACCGAGCTGCTGCATCAGGTCGACCAGGTTGATCTGCAACACGCCGGCCAGCGTCGCCGAACCCTGCACGACAAGCGAATCGGCCGCCAGCGTCGCCGGCACCATGGCGCGACCGCTCGGTTGCGGCATGGTCAGGGCACGCAGCGCCACCGGGGCCCCCGAAGTGGGTGCGGCCACGTCGAACAGCAGGTGCCCCCCGGCGACCTGATTCAAGTTGCCCTTGATCGTCGCGGCGGCGACCGTCGCCGCGCCGCCCGGCGACAGCGTGCCGGCGTTGTGCAGGGCGCCGCCGGCGCCCAGATCCAGGGTGGCCGTGGGGCCCAGTTGCGCACCGGGCGCATTGTCCAGCTGCGCCGTGCTTCCGGACAGCACGACTTGTCCGGTCACCGAGCCGGCATTGCTCACCACGGCCGTTCCGTAGGGAATATCGATCGCCACGCCGTTCGCGCCAGCGGCCGATCCGACCACCGCGCTGGTGATGTTCAAACTGTTGCTCGCGTGACCCAGCAGTTCGATGGCAGCGCCTTGGGCGCCACCTTCGATCACGCTGGGCGCGCCGCCGGGGGCGGCGCCGATGTCAACGTTGACGTTGCCGCTGCTGCCGTTCGCATCGCTTTGCACGCGCAACGCCACCGACCCCTCTCCGGTGGCCTGCAGGCTTCCGCTTTGGTGCAGTGTGATCCCGCCGGCCGCCCCGCTGCCACCGGCGCTGCCGCCGAACGCCGATGCCCCCGGCAGCGGCGATGCCGACGGCGTCGACGATGATGCCGACGCCACCGCCGACATCGCCGCGGTGCCGCCGCCTCCGCCCACCGATTGCACGTACATCGCCACGTCGTTGCGTCCCTGCAGCGTGATGCTTCCTGCGCTGTTGTCGACCGTGACGACACCGCCGTCGCCGCTGCCGCCGGCGCTCGCGCGCACCGCGCCTGCACCGCCGCCGGCGCGGATCAGGCCGCCGCCGCCGCCGACCGACTGCGCGAAAATCCCGATCGAGTTGTCCCCCGTGATCACGATGCTGCCGGTGTTGCTCACCGTGACCGGGCCGCCGCTGCCGCGCGCTCCACCGCTGCCGCCCAGCAGGATCGGAATCGGCGAGCCACCGGATGCGGCGCCCGCCACGCCGCCGCCGCCACCGACCGATTGCGCCAGGATGCCCAACTCGTCGTTGCCGGCGACCTCGATGGTGCCGGCATTGTCGACCTCCACGGCACCACCGTTGCCGGCCGCGCTACCGCTACCGCCGACGCTGACCGCCACCGCACTGGACCCTGCCTCGGTCGACCCACCGCTGCCCAGTGCGTGGGCCGCTGCCCCGCCCCCGCCGCCGACCGACTGCGCGAAGATCGCCGTCGAATCGGCCCCGGAGATGCGCAGCAGGCCGCCTGCGGCGTTTTTCACCGTCACCGTGCCGCCGTTGCCGGCGGCGCCGCCCGAGCCGCCAACGGCGACCGCGGCGCCAGGACTTGCGCCGAGGAAGCTGCCGGCAACGGCGCCACGGCCACCGCCCCCGCCGACCGACTGCGCAAACACCGCCTGCGCCGCGCTGCCACTGACCACGATGTGCCCGGCGTTGACCACGCCGACCGCGCCGCCGGCGCCCGAGGCGCCACCGTCGCCGCCGACGCTGGTCGAACCGAGAAACGGCGCGCCGCTCCATGCGGCGCCGGCGTCGCCGCCTCCGCCTCCAACGGATTGCGCAAAAATGCCGTTGGCCAAGGCCCCTCCCACCACGATGGTGCCGGTCGCCGTGTTGTCGACGCTGATCGTGCCGCCGCCTCCGGCGGCGCCGCCGTTGCCGCCGATCGCGACCACACCGATCGCGCGCCCACCGCTGCCACCGCCGCCGCCGACGGACTGGGCGTGGATACCATCGGCGCTGGCCCCCACAGTCTCGATCCCGCCGCCGTTGCTCACGGTGACGCTGCCCCCGCCCCCTGCGGCGCCACCGCTGCCGCCGACACTGACCAACACCGCCTCGGCTGCGCTTCCGGCAGCGTCTCCGCCGCCGCCACCGATCGACTGCGCCAGCAGCGCGTCGGCACCGTTGGCGGTGGTCGACAGCACTCCGGTGTTGTCCACCTGCACCGCGCCACCCCAACCGGCCACCCCGCCGTTTCCGCCGACTGTGACGGCCGCCAGGCTCGCCGCGCCAGCGTCGCCGCCGCCGCCACCGATGCTTTGCGCCTGCAGCGCGCTGGCATCGCGCCCGCTTGTCGTCAGCGCACCGGCATTGCTCACGGTGATCGCCCCACCGCTGCCGCCGCCCCCGCCGTTCGCGCCGATTGTCACCGCGGCCACCCCGCCGCTGCCGGCCACGCCGCCGCCCCCCCCGAGGGATTGCGCGAACAACGCGCCGGCACGCGCACCGGTGGTGCGCAGCGTGGCGGCGTTGCTCACCGTCACGCTGCCGCCCTGGCCGCCGGCGCCGCCGGCGCGACCGACCGTGAACAGGCCGCCGGCGAGACCGCCATTGCCGCCGCCGCCACCGACCGATTGGGCGTACAGGGCGTACGCGTCGTCGCCCTTGGTGCTGACGCTGCCGTCGGCGCCGTTGCTGAGCTGGACCGGACCGCCATTGCCGGCGGCACCACCGATGGCGCCGATCGACAATGCCCCGGTCAGCCCCGACGCAGCGTCGCCGCCGTTGCCGCCGCCGCCACCGATCGATTGGGCCTGCACGCCATCGGCGGCCACGCCTGCCGTTGCGATCGGCCCCGAGTTGGTAAGGTCGACCGCGCCACCGTCACCCGCGACGCCGCCGCTGCCGCCGATCGTCAATCGCCCTGCACCGCCCAGCACCGAGGTCGGGTTCAGCGGCACCTCCAGCACCGTGGCGGAGGTGTCGACGGCACTGGATCCGGTGAACAGGCCGTCGCTCCCGATCATCCCGCGACCGCCGTTGCCGCCGCCGCCGCCGATCGACTGCGCTTCGATGCCGACCGAGGCAACGCCCGCGGTGCTGATCCCGCCGGCATTGTCGACGGTGACCGCAGCGGCGTCGTTGCCGCTGCCGCCGCTGCCGCCGATCGCGAACTGCACCGTGACGCTTTCCGACTTGGGGTTGTCGCAGCTGCTGACGAATCCCTTGAGCAGTCCGAGCACGCACTGCGTGCCCAGTTGCATGTCGATGACATTGGCATTGCCGCCGTTGCCGCCGCCGCCGCCGATCGACTGCGCCAGAATGCCGTCGGCCGCGGCGCCGGCGGTGGCGATCGCGCCGCGCTGAGTGACCTGCACCGGGCCGCCCACGTTGCCATTGCCGCCGCTGCTGCCGATTGTGCCGCTGAAGTTCAGCGCACGGCCGCCGTCCGAGGTCTTGCCGGCGACCAGCATGCCGCTGACGCTGCCGCCGGCGTTTCCTCCGCCGCCACCGATCGACTGCGCCTCGATACCTTGCGCGCCGTCGCCGAACGTGCTTATGCTGCCCTGGTCGGTGACCGCGACCGTGGACGCGGCCCCCCCGCCGCCGCCGCTGCCGCCGACACTGAGTTGCATATTGACGCTGGTTGCGGTCGATGTATCGCCGATCACGCCGCTCACCGCCATGCCGCCGGCGCCGCCACCGCCGCCGATCGATTGCGCGAGGATGCCATCGGCGCCACGCCCGCTGCTCAGCGTGAACGCCTGCGTGACGTACCCGGGCACGGCCACCTGCTGCTGCACGACGCTGCGGCTGCCGGTGCTGATGTCGCCTGCGTTGTCCACCGTCACCTTGCCGCCGGCGCTGCCGGCGCCACCACTGCCGCCGACGCCCAGCGCGAGCTGCAAGGCATTCGAGGTCGCCACCGAACCGGCCACGCTCAGCCCACCGCTGCCGCCGCCACCGCCGATCGATTGTGCCTGCAGTCCGACCGCACCATCGCCGACGGTCACGGTACTGCCGTTGCGCACGAGCGAAACGTCGCCGCCCGCGCCGCCGCTGCCACCGTGCCCTCCGAACGATGCGTCGAGCACCGGCGCGCTGTTCGCCGAGCCGCTCGACGACACGCTGGCGGCAAGCGCCAGATCGCCGCTGCCACCGCCGCCGCCGATCGACTGCGCCACCACGCCGCTTGCACTGCGCCCTACGGTGGAGACGACACCGCTCGCGTTGACGCCGACCGCGCCGCCGCCACCGCCTTGCTCGCCGTTGCCGCCAAGCGCCAGATTCAGCCCCAGCGTATTGCCCGCCGGCACGCTGAACCCGGCTGCGCTCGCCACCCCCCCGTTGCCGCCGCCGCCGCCGATCGATTGCGCTTCGATGCCCACCGCCCCGGCCCCCGTGGTGCGTACCGCTGCGGCGCTGCCCAGCGTCACGTTGCCGGCCACGTTGCCGCTGCCGCCGTTGCCGCCGACACCGATGCTTGCATTCACCGCCCCCTTGAAGGTCACGCCGCCGGCCATGTCGAAGCCGCCGTTGCCGCCGCCGCCGCCAATCGATTGCGCTTGTTCGCCGACCGCACCGACACCGGCGGTCGAGATGTTCCCGCCGCCCTGATTCACGGTCACCGTGCCGCCACGTCCACTGCTGCCGCCGCGGCCACCCACTGCGGCGCTGAGCGCCACGCCACCCGTGCCTGCTCCGTTGCCGTCCACCGCAAAGCCGCCATTGCCCCCGCCGGCGCCGACCGACTGCGCCTGCAAGCCCGCCGCGCGCGCCCCCTGCGTGCTCACATCGCCGGATTGCTGCAGCACCACCGCACCGCCGTCCCCCCCGGCCCCGCCGCTGCCTCCCACGCTGACACTGGCGGCGAAGTCCGTGCCGCCGGCCATGCCGATCGAGGTGCCGCCGTAGCCGCCGCCTCCGCCGACCGACTGGGCTTGCAGCGCCACCGCGTCCGCGCCCAGCGTGCTGACCGCCCCCACGCTGCCCAAGCTCACGTCGCCGCCGTTGCCACCGCCCGCCGCGCTGCCGCCGACGCTGACGCCGGCGGCACCGACCGAACCACCGCCAAAAGCCCCGGCCAGTCCGCCATTGCCCCCTCCGCCACCCACCGACTGCGCCTGCAACCCGAACGCCTTGTCGCCCTGTGTCGTCACCGTGCCCACGCTGGACACCTGCACATTGCCACCGGCCCCCCCTTGACTGCCTGCACCACCCACCGATACCGTGGCACTGCCCCCGTCGATCGCCCCGCCCAGACCCAGCACCAGACCGCCGCTGCCGCCCCCCCCACCCACCGATTGCGCGTCGACCCCGCTCGACAAGGCCCCTTTGGTGGCGATCGTCGCCGGCGCCGCTGTCGTCCCGCTGTTCACCAGCACGGCACCGCCGGCTCCGGCCGCCGCACCCGAGCCGCCCACGCCGATGCTGGCCGCGCCCTGCCCCAGCGTGACGCCGCCACTCACGGCCAACGCGCCGCTGCCGCCGCCGCCGCCCACCGATTGCGCCTGGATCGCGTCGGCTGCCGCACCCGCCGTGCGCACGGTGCCGC
>JAKAHP010000068.1 GCA_021825505.1 Pseudomonadota bacterium | reverse complement strand
CAGGCGTACCAGGGTCTTGCTGCCGCAGCCCGAGGCCAGCACCATGCCGAAGCCGAACACCGCGCCGCCGAGCAGCGACGACAACCAGGTCAGCGCGCTGGTGCCGGCGTAGATCGATTGCTCGGGGTCGATCTGGCCGGCCAGCGCAAGCGCATTGGTGCCGATCATCGCGGTCGCCACCGCGAGCATCCACATGCGCATGCGGGTCCAGTCGCCGAAGCTGACGATGTCGGCCACGGCACCCATGGCGCAGAACTGGGTACGGTGCATCACTGCGCCGAACGCGACGCTGAGCGCGAATGCGACCCACAACACCAGATGGGTGAGGGTCGTGGTCGACAAACCGCTCATGATGCGTCGCGGTAGCGGGTCGGATCGGCGACGCCGGCGGCGGCGAAGCCCGCGGCACGGATGCGGCAAGAGTCGCACACGCCGCAGGCGCGGCCCTGCGTGTCGGCCTGATAGCAGCTCACCGTCATCGCGTAGTCGACGCCCAGTCGCAGCCCTGTGCGGATGATGTCGGCCTTGCTCATGTCGATGATCGGCGCGTGCACGCGAAAAGGCCGCCCCTCGACGCCGTCGCGCGTGGCCAGGTTGGCCAGTTGCTCGAACGCGGCGACGAAGGCCGGGCGGCAGTCCGGGTAGCCCGAGTAGTCGACCGCGTTGGCGCCGTAGAACAGGTCGTGCGCGCCGACGGCCTCGGCCCACGACAGCGCCAGCGCCAGCAGCACGGTGTTGCGTGCCGGCACGTAGGTGACGGGGATGCCGGTGGTGGCGCCGTCGGTGGGCAGCGCCTGCGAGCTGTCGGTCAGCGCCGAGCCGCCGAAGCGGCCGAGGTCGAGGTCGATGATTTCGTGGCGCACCGCGCCCAGCGCGGCGGCCACGCGCACCGCGGCGTCGAGCTCGGCGCTGTGGCGCTGGCCGTAGCGCAGCGACAGCGCGTGGCAGGCATAGCCCTGCGCCCGCGCCTGCGCCAGCACGGTGGCCGAATCCAGGCCGCCGGACAGCAGCACGATGGCGCGGCGTTCGCCGTGCGCCGCGTGCGTGGTGTGCCCCTCGGCGCTTTGCGCCGGCCCCCCGCGGGGGCTGAGCGCGCCTTCGGAGCGGCCGTGCGCCGCGTGCGTGGGTGAGCCCTCCTCGCTGCGCTCGACTCCCCGAGGGAGTTTGAGCGCGTCTTCGGAGCGGCCGTGCGCCGCGTGCGTGGGTGAGCCCTCCTCGCTGCGCTCGACTCCCCGAGGGAGTTTGAGCGCGTCTTCGGAGCGGCCGTGCGCCGCGCTCATTTCAGTTTCTTCAGCCGCTGCTGCGCGGTCTGCGCGGCCTCGCTTTGCGGGAAACGCTTGATCAGGTGCTCGAGCGTGAGCCGCGCGGTGTGCAGCTGGCGCAGTTCGACCTGGCAGTTGGCCATGCCGAGCATGGCTTGCGGCGCATGCGTGCTGTCGGCGTGGGCGTCGAGCAGCGACTGGAACACAGTGACCGCGTCCTTGTAGCGTTGCAGCCCGAACAGCGCGTTGCCTTCCCAGTATTGGGCGCCGGCTGCGTAGGGGCTGGCCGGGTATTGGTCGAGGAAGGCCTTGAAGCCGCTGGCCGCGGCGTCGAACTGCGAGCCGCGGAACGCCGCCATGGCCTGGTCGTAGGCGGCCTTTTCGGCCGGCTGCACCGTGAACGGCTTGCCGTCGATCTGCACGCTGACCGGCTCCAGCGGCGCCAGGCGCTGGTTCAGGTCCTTCTGACCGGCCTCGACCTTGGCCAGGTCCTGGTTGAGCTGGCGCACGGTGGTGTCCTGCTGGCCGCGCAGCTGGGCGACGTCACCCTTGACCTGCTCGATCTGGCCGTTGAGGTCGAGCAGCGAGCTGCGCACCTGCTGGATCTGCTGCGTCTGCTGCTGCTGTGTCTGCTGCAGCTGCGCGACCTGCTGGCGCAGTTCGAGAATGGCGCGGCGCGCGTCGTTGTCGGCGAACAGGTCGGCGTGGGCCGGCAGCGCGCTGCCCAGCGCGAGGGCCACGCCGAGCAGCGCGTGACGGGTGGGGCGCGGCAGGCCGCGCGCGACGATGCGGTGCATGGGGTTCATTTGTAGTCGATGTCGACGCGACGGTTCTCGGCGAAGTCAGCCTGCGTGCTGCCTTCGGCCTTGGGTTTTTCCTTGCCGAAGCTGATCGCCTCGAGCTGCGACGGCGCGACGCCGAGCACTTCGAGGCCCTTCATCACCGCGTCGGCGCGCTTCTGGCCGAGCGCGAGGTTGTACTCACGGCTGCCGCGGGCGTCGGTATTGCCCTGCAGCTGGGCGTGGGCCGCCGGGTGCGCGCTCAGGTACTGGGCATTGGCCGACAGCACCGGGTGGTACTTGGCATCGACGACATAGCTGTCATAGCCGAAGTACACGCTGCGCGCGACGTCGGCGCCCGGTCCGGCCGCAGCCCCCGCAGCGCCGCCATCGGCTCCCGCGGCCAGCGGCTCGGCCTGGATCGACGCCACCGCGCCGGCGCCCTGGCTGGACGCCGCGGCACCGGACGCGGCGCCGGTGGGGGTCGACTGGCCGGCTTGCACCGGCGCCTTGTTGAGCCTGACGCTGGAACACCCGCCGAGCGCGAGCAGCGCGACGCAGACGACGGGCAGGGTACGCAATCTCATCGATGATCTCCGTGGGGTGGTCAGCGGAATACTTGGGGTGGGCTCAGATGGAGACGGTCCACGGGCCCCAGCAGGGCTCGCGGACTTCGGCGCCGGCGGTGGCCAGCGTGGTGCGCACTGCCCCGTCGACCGACACCCTCTTCAGCACTTCGGCGCCACCTTCGGTGGCCGAGTACAGGATGATCTGGCCGTTCGGCGCGAAGGTCGGGCGGCCGTCGTTCGGGCCGCTGCCCAGCGCGCTGGCCGGGCCGCCGGCCAGGCTCATCGACCAGATCTGGTAGTTGTCGCCCTGGCGCGAGACGTAGGCCAGCGTCTTGCCGTCGGAGCTGACCGCCGGACTGACGTTGTAGTCGCCGTTGAAGGTCATGCGGCGCTGGCCGCTGCCATCGATGCCGATCTGGTAGATCTGCGGCGAGCCGTCGCGGTCACTGACGAAGTAAACGCTCTTGCCGTCGGCTGAGAACACCGGCTCGGTGGCGATCGAGCCGCTGCGCGTCAGCCGTCGCGGCCGCCCGCCGCCGGCCGGCATCAGGTAGATCTGGGAATGGCCGCCCAGCGTCAGCACCACGGCCATCGTGCGCCCGTCGGGCGAGTACGCCGGCGCGCTATTGCTGCCGCGGAAATCGGCCGCGGCGCGGCGCGTGCCGCGGCGCACGTCCTGCACGAACACGACCGGCTTGCCGGTCTCGAACGACACATAGGCCAGGCTGCCGCCGTCGGGCGACCAGGTCGGCGACATCAGCGGCTCGCGGCTGCGCAATGCGGTGCGCGCGTTTTCGCCGTCGCTGTCGGCCACCACCAGGCCGTAGTTGTGTGCGCCGCCCTTGCTGACGTAGGCGATGCGCGTGGCGAAAACGCCGCGCTGGCCGGTGAGCTTCTGGTAGATGAAGTCGGCGATGCGGTGCGCGGCCAGGCGCAGGTCGCCGTCGACCACGGTGTAGGCCTGGCCGCCGAGGTCGGCCTGGCGCACCGCATCCCACAGCCTGAAGCGCACCACCCAGCGGCCGTCCGGAGTGCGTGCGATGCTGCCGCCGGCGGCAGCGTCGAGCCCGGCACCGTGCCACGCGGCAAAGCTGGGCGGACCCTGTTCGGTGAGCGCGCCGCTCGGGATCGACACGCGGAACTGGCCGCTGCGCACGAGGTCGGCGCGCACGATCGCCGCGAGCGGCTGCGGGCAGCCGGCCTGGCCGGCGAAATCGACGATCCCGATCGGGATCTGCGTGGCGCCGATGCCGGCCACGTCGATCTTGAACTGGGCATGCGCGAGCGCCGGCGCGAGCAGCGCGGCACCGGCGCCGAGCGGCCGCCATAAAGGAGCGGACAGACCCTGGCGCAAAAATTGGCGACGTTTCATAGGGGAGGGCGGAAAGGGCGTGCAGGAATACGCAGGAAACTGCCGCGGTTGCGGCAGATTAGACGGTTGAGCCAGATTTTAAGTCGGCCAGCATCGCTTCCGCTGCGGCCGACGCCATGTCGACGTCGATCGCGTCCAGACAGGGATAGATGCCACTGGCGGTGATCGCGTAGCGGCAGCGCGCTTCGCAGTCGAAACAGCTGGTGTCGGCACGGTGGACCACACGCACATGGCGTTGCGGGTACAGGCAATAGCGCGAAAAGGAGGGCCCTGGCGCGATGGCCAGCGTCGCACCGCCAAACAACGCAGCCACATGCAGGCCGGCGGAGTCGTTGCTCACCGTCAGCGTCGCATGGGCCAGGTACGCGACGAGCTCATGCGCGTCGGTCCGCCGGCGAAGATCGAGGGCGGGGGTGCCGGCCAGCAGCGCATCGAGGCCGGGAGTCGCATCGTCGCCGAGAAAGACCGGCAGCAGGCCCTGTCGTGCGTGAAGCCGCCGTGCGAGCTCGGCAAAACGCGCAAGCGGCCAAGCGCGCACGGCAGCGCTGGCGCCGCAGAACAAGGCCAGATAGGGTTGCGTCAACGGCGCCGCTGGAGGTGTCGGGGGCGGTGCCGCAGCGGGGGTGGGCAGGCCCCGCGCGTCAGCAACAAACGCCACCAGCCGAGCCACGCGCCGGCTCTCGTGCTCGTCGGCGGCAGGCACCGGCGCGATGGCGTTGAAATGGCGCGCCAACAGGGGCCTGGCTGCGCAACGGTAGATGTGGAGGGCGTCCAGCGTGTATCGGTGCGGAGCAGCCGCTGCGTGCGCCAGCAGGAGGCCGACCTTGTTGCGGCTGACGTCGGTGTCGATCCACACGGCGAAGCCGCGCCGCCGCACGCTGCGCAGCAACGCGCCACGATAGCGCAGGCTGCCGCGCCAGCGTGCCTGGTCAATCGCCACAAATTCGTGTTCCACGTCGCTGAGAAAGCGAAAGGGTGCAAAGCGCGCGTCACCGTACACGGTGATGCGATGCGCCGGGGCCGGGAACATGGCGGCGTAGCGCGCCAGCGCTGGCACGAAAACGGCCCAGTCGCCGATTCCGCCGCGGCGAAAAATGCCGATCCGCACCGGCTCGCCCGGCGCCGCACGGCGGACGCCGAGCAGCGCAAGGCGGTAGATTCGCAGGGCCAGCCGCAGGCGCAGACAACGCCACGCGTCGCGCAGCTTGAAGCGGTGTCGCGACTGGGTCATGCGTTGAACGCGTCGACCCGGATTTCCGAGTCGGGCGTGGTGCCGTGCTGCAGCCCGAATTCGGCGCGGCAGTCCAGGGTTTGCGCTGCGGCACGCTGGTGCACGCGCGCCCGGTGCTGCTGCTCGGCTTCGCGCGCTGCTTCGCGATGCCAGAGGTGCAGGACTTCAGTACCCCAGTAGCCGTTGATGCGCGCGCAGCCGCTGCGCTGGAGGCGCAGCACGAAATCGGCGTCCTCGTGGCCCCAGCCGTTGAATGTCTCGTCAAAGCCGTTGATGGCTATGAAGTCGTCGCGCCACACACTGAGGTTGCAGCTGCGGATACCGCGCCAGCGAAACGCTTCGTGCGCGCGTCGCCAACGGGCAGGCCATCGTATGTACAAAGCGAGCAGCTTGTTGCAGTGGCCACGCAGGCGTTGCACAAGCCAGTAGCGGAAGTCGGCGCCGGGCATCGGCGCGCGCTGTGCGAGTACCGCGTCGGTCAAGACCGGATCGAGGAGCACACGGCTGCCGTTGACGAAGCAGCCACGTCGCGCCAATTGACGGTGGCGTCGGATGAAATCCGGTTGCGGCACGCAGTCGCCGTCGATGAACAGAAGGTAGTCGCCGCGTGCCAGGCGTGTGCCGAGGTTGCGCGCGGTGGCCGCAGTGAAGCCGCGATCGGGGTGCCACACGCGTCGCAGCGGCAGGCCCAGCGTCGGCGCCGCCGCGTCGAGCAGCGCACGCTGCTCGACGCGCGAGCCATCGTCGGCGACGATCACCTCGAATTCCCGATCATCTTGCGCGGCCAGAGCGCGCAGCACCGCGAGCAGGGCGTCAGCGCGGTTGTACGTCACCACCACCACGCTGATGAGACGCGGGCGTTCGGCTAGGAATCGCGCTGCAGCAGCCATAATTTCAGATAGCGGTAATAGGTGCCGTGGGCGTTCGAGAGCGCAAGCGCGAAGCCGAGCCTACCGTCGAGAAACCCGCGCCGCAGCACATAACCGCGCAGGAAGCTCCACATTCCGTGCAGCAGCGCACGGCCGATGCCGCCACGACGGCCTCTGGCGTGCAGGCGCAACGCGCCGGCCGTCGAATAGGCGTTGAGCTTGTTCAGCACGTCGTCGAAGTCGCGGAAACTGTCGTGCAGCAGCGTCGCGCGCAAGCGTCCACAGCTGCCGTCGACGTACACACGCTCGTGCACGATGTCGTCGCTGAAACGGGCACGGCCGCGACGGAACAGGCGCAACACGAAGTCAGGGTTCCAGTCTCCGTGGTGCATGTACTGCCCGCAGTAGCGAGACAGGCGTGGGATCTCGTACGCGTCACACGCGTCGTCGCGCGCGACGACGCGCTCGATCTCGTCGGCCAATGCCGGGCTCAACTGCTCGTCGGCGTCGATCGACAGCACCCAGGGCTGGGTGGCCAGTGCCAGTACACGGTTTTTTTGCGGGCCGAAACCGGGCCAGTCGGCACTGACGCTGACACGGGCGCCAAGTTGCGCGGCGCGCTCGCACGTGGCGTCGGTGCTGCCGCTGTCGAGCACGATGATCTCGTCGCAGCAGCCGAGGCTGCGGATGCAGGCTTCGATCGCGTCCTGCTCGTTCTTGGTGATGATGATGGCGCTGATGGCGGCCATGTCAGCCCTCGACCGTGCCGCGTGCGGCGCTTCGCGACATCGTCAACAACACGCCGAGCATGACCAAGAAGAACCGTCCTTCAAGCGCGTCGAGCAGTTGGGAATTGAACACGCAGCCCATGGCCATCGCGACCAGCAGTGCCTGGGCCGGATCGCGCTGCCGCGCAGGCAGCGCGGACGCCGCGCGCCACATGGCAATACACCAGGCGAAGAGCACCAGGCCGCCGAGCACGCCGAGCTGGGCGACGACGAGGAGGTATTCGTTTTCGGGATTGTTCGTCGGCATCTGCGCGTCGGCACCGAAGGCACTCTGATAAGCGGCATCGAACCCCCCAGTGCCGACGCCCAGGAGCCAGTGCTTGCGGATCAACTGCAGCGCGCGCCGGTAGTGCTCGAGGCGGATGCCGGCCGAGGTATCAAGGTTGCCCTCGCGCATCGCCATCAGGTTGCGCGGAATCTCAACGATGCGCTGCCGTGTCGTCGTTGACAGTTGCATCGCCAGTGCGAGCAGCACCACACCGAGCGCTGCGCCAAGCGCCACGCCCTTCGCGCCGCGCCGCTGCACGAAAAGCAGGAGGAGCACGGCGAAGAATTCCACATAGCCGCTGCGCCCTGCGTTGAGCAGCAGGAGGTTGGCGCAGAACGCCGCAGCGAGCGTTGCGTAAAGCAGGCGGGTGCGGCGCGATGCCGTGCGGTCGAGCGCGCGCCACAGCAGCACGTAGCACCCAAACGCGAGCATGAAGCCGTAGGCGATATGGTTGATGAGTCCGATATAGCGTTGATTGGGGTCGGGGAACGGCGCGGCGATTCCGCTCGCGCGCAGATAGGAAATGAGCACTTCAATGCCGAGGCCCAGCAGAAAGGCATCGAGCGCGCGCCGCGAAGTGCGCGGATCCTGCGTGCCCGCGATGATGATCGGCAGCAGGCACAGCTTCAGGTATTTCATGCTGAAGTTCAGCGCGTCCTGCTCGGGCCAGCGCCTCCAGAGCGCGGCCGCGAAGAACAGGCCTAGCAAGACCAGAGCCAACCACGCCGGCGCGCTCTGGCCGATCCATCGGATCCTGGCGCGCAGGTCCGGGCCAAGCAGCCATGCCGCGAGCAGCAGGGGCAGCGCGAACGAGCCCCAGGCCACAGGCAGCGCCAATGTGAATGCGGCAATGACCAGGGCGGCGCCAAACAGCCGGGAGCGGATGGTGGTCTGCGGGTGGGGGGGCATGCGTGATCAGCAAAGATCGAACGGCACGACCCGACGGGCCGTGCTGGCGGCAAGTCTACTCGTATCGCCCGTCCCGGCCCCCTAGAATCGCGGGATGTCGCAAGATCCTCGTGCCCTACTCCTGGCGTGGTTCAACGCGCAGCCGCGCAACCGCGTCGCCGCGCTGCTCGTCGTGCTGTGCGCGGCCGTCGTGGCGATGACCGAGCCGGTGCTGCCGGCGCTGATGAAGCATGTGCTCGACGTCGGTTTCACGACGCGGCGCGATTTCGCGCTGTGGACGGTGCCGGCGGTGCTGCTCGGCTTGTTCACGGTGCGCGGCGTCGCCTGGCTGGGTTCGCAGTTCCTGACGCAGTGGATCACACAGAACGTGCTGGCGCGCGTGCGCTCGCTGGTTTACGGCCAGGTGCTGCACGCCGAACTCGCCGTGCTGCAGCGCGAGAGCGCGAGCAGCCTGATTGGTGCGGCGGTGTACGAGGCGCAGCAGGCGCTGGGCATGATCTTCCCGGGGCTGCTCACACTCACGCGTGACACGCTGACGCTCACGGCGTTGTTCGGCTATCTGCTGTGGATCAACTGGAGCCTGACGCTGCTGACGCTGGCCATCCTGCTGCCGCTGCTGGTGACGATGCGCGCCATCAGCCGCCGCGCCAAGCGCCTGAACGCGCAGATGCAGAAGGCTGCCGAGCAGGCCGCGTACGCGCTCGAGGAGGGCATGCTGGCGGCGCCGGTGATCCGCGTGCACAACGCGCAGTCGACCTTCGCCGCGCGCTTCGATCGCATGAACCAGGGGCTGCGGCGCATGACGGTGAAGGCGATGGTGTCGGGCTCGAGCACGACGCCGGTGTCGCAATGGCTGTCTGCGCTGGCCGTGTCGGTGGTCATCGTCTACGCGCTGCACCAGGCGCAGCTGCCCGGGCGCCACAGCGTCGGCGGTTTCGTGTCCTTCATCACCTCGATGCTGATGACGCTGTCGCCGCTGCGCCGCGTGTCCGACATCGTGCAGCCGATGATGCGTGCGCTGTCGTCGCTGGACCGGCTGCGCGGCATCGTCGGCGCGCCGCAGGAGTCCGACACCGGTCGCCATGCGGCGGCGCGCGCGCGCGGCGACATCGTCTTCGAGGCCATCGGTGTGCGCTTCCCCGGCCAGGATCGCGCGGTGCTCGACGGCGTCACGCTGCACGTGCGCGCCGGCGAGAGCCTGGCGCTGGTCGGGCCGTCGGGTGCCGGCAAGACCACGCTGGTGCGGCTGCTGCCGCGCTTGCTCGAGCCATCGCTGGGCGCGATACGCCTCGACGGCGTCGCACTGCGCGACTGGAGCCTGGCGTCGCTGCGCGCGCAGATCGCGCTGGTCAGCCAGGACGTGGTGCTGCTCAACGACAGCGTGGGCGCCAACGTCAGCTTCGGCGAACCGGTCGACGAGGCGCGCGCCTGGGCCGCGCTCGACGCGGCCGCGCTCGGCGACTTCGTGCGCAGCCTGCCCGGCGCGCTGGCCGCGCCGATCGGGCACAACGGTTCACAGCTGTCGGGGGGGCAGCGCCAGCGCCTGTCGATCGCGCGCGCGCTGTATCGCGATACGCCGTTGCTGATCCTCGACGAGGCCACCAGCGCGCTCGACGCCGAAAGCGAGCGCCTGGTGCAGCACGCGGTCGACCGCCTGATGCAGGGGCGCACCACGATCGTGATCGCACACCGGCTCGCGACCATCGCGCACTGCGACCGCATCGCGGTGCTCGACGAGGGGCGCCTGGTCGAGCTCGGTACCGAGGCCGAGCTGCTCGCCACCGGTGGTCTTTACGCGCAACTGCACCGCATGCAATTCCGCGAGCCCGCGCCCGGCGCCTGAGCCGCTCAGTCGGGCTGCGCGCCGGGGGCGGGCTCGCGCTGCATCCAGCGCAGGCTTTGCTGACGCACCACCTCGGGCAGGTGATGCTCGCGCGCGTAGGTCTGGCGGATCCATTGCGCGTCGTTGCCGTGGCCGCCGACGTCGCTCAGCAGCGCGCGCAGCGCGCCGTCGGACTTCAGCGCGATGGCGTGGTCCTCGAGCCGCACCAGCGTGCGCAGCACGTCCTCGCGCAGCGTGCGGTGCTCGCGCGTGGCCGGGTCGATGAAGGTGCCGTCGAAGCCGAAGCGGCAGGCCTGGAAACGGTTGAAGGTGTAGACCAGGTAATCGTCTTCCTGCGGCTGGAACGGGCGCTCGACCTGCATCCAGCGACCCAGCGTCTGGATGTAGGCGGCGATACGCGCCGCCTTGGTGATGGTCAGCGGCGTGTCCATCACCCGCACTTCGATCGTGCCGTACTCGGGCTTGGGACGGATGTCCCAGTAGAAGTCCTTCATGCTCTTGACCACGCCGGTGGCGGTCATCTTCTCGAAGTAGCGCAGGAACTCGTCCCACTCGAGCACGAAGGGCGCACGCCCGGACAGCGGGAACGCGAACACCGAGTTCAGCCGTGCCGAATGGAAGCCGGTGTCCTCGCCCTGCACGTAGGGTGACGACGCCGAGAGCGCGATGAAATGCGGGATGTAGCGCGAGATGCAGTGCAGCGTGTACAGCGCGGTGTTCGCATCGGGGCAACCCAGGTGCACGTGCTGGCCGAACACCGTGAACTGCTTGCTCAGGTAGCCGTACAGCTCGGACAGCTGGTGAAAGCGCGGCTTGTCGAATATGCGCTGCTGCGCCCAGTGCTGGAACGGGTGCGTGCCGCCACCGGCCAGCCCGACGTCGAGCCGTTCGGCCGCATGCACCAGCGCGTCGCGGATCTCGCCCAGCTGCGCCAGCGCGTCGTCGTAGTCGCGGCAGATGCCGGTGGAGAGCTCGATCATGCTCTCGGTCATTTCCGGCGTGATCGCGCCGGGCAGTTTGGCGCCGTCGAGCAGCCGCAGCAGGTCGGGCGCGCAGGGTATCAGGTCGTAGTTGTAGCGGCTGACGATCTGCAGCTCGAGCTCGATGCCCATGCTCAGCGCGCCCGAACTCGCAAACGGTTCCAGACTCATGGGACTAGCTTCCTGCGTCGCGCGGAATGTCGCCGGCGCGCCCCAGCGCCCAGCGCGCCAGCAGCGTGCCGGCGATGCCCAGCAGCGCGATCGCCGCGAACCCGGCGTTGAGCAGCGCGTGGGGGAAGTCGCCGAGCTGCTGCTGCGCGTCGAGCAGCAGCACGAAGGTGATGGCCGCGGCCGGGTTCAGGCTCAGGCCCAGCGCGAGCGACTGCCGCGCGCTCAGGCCCGAGGCCGGACCGAGCAGGCGCAGCACGCCGAGCTTGCCCAGCGCGCGCGCGGCGATCAGCGCCAGCGCCAGCAGCGCGCCGGAGCGCAGTGCATTCCAGTCCATCGACATGCCGACGATCATGAACAGCAGCACGATCAGCACGCCGCCGGCCGTGCCGAAATGGCGCGGCCACACGCGCGGGCGCTGGCTGCGCGCGCGCAG
>JAKAHP010000420.1 GCA_021825505.1 Pseudomonadota bacterium | reverse complement strand
GGCAGATCGGGAATGCGCAGCACCTCGGCGCCGCCCTGCAAAGAAACCTCGCGGGTTTCGCGCACGATCGCGTAGCCGTTGCCGGCGTCCGCGCCGGGGTAGAGCGTGAGCGCCGGTCCCGAGGCGACGGCCGATGTCGAGATCGACGCGAGCAGGGCAAGGGCGAGCGGTTCGCGGCGCATGGCGGATCTCCCGGGTAGCCGGCCGATCATAGCCAGCGCGGGCCGGACGCGGCTGAACCGCCGCCTCGAGTCCTGGAACAGTGGCCGGACAGCACCATCGAACGGGCGACGCGGCGCCAAAGGAAGGTCTGAACAAGTTCAGACCTTCCTCAAGCCATGGACGGCTTGCCGCGCATCGAGCACGCAAGTGCTTGATGAGGTTCCCTAAGCGCAGGCGTCACGGATGGCCTGCGGCAGCGGTACGCTGCGGCCGGTCGCCGGGTCCATCCAGACCATCACCACCTCGCCGTCGCAATACAGGCGCGCCGGATCGGCGGCATCGACGACGCGATGCGCGATCGTCAGCGAGCTGCCCCCGAGACGTGCGAGAGACAACTCGACCTGCAGCGAGGCCGGCCAGCTGATCGGCGCGCGGTAGTTGAGCGTGCTGGCGGCCAGCACCGGCATCGCGTGCTCGTCGAACCACGGCCCGGGCACGCCGGCCAGCCACTGCAGGCGCGCTTCCTCGAGATAGGTGAGAAAGACCGAGTTGTTGACGTGGTTGAAGGCGTCGAGGTCGCGCCAGCGCACGGCGATGGCGGCGGTGAACAGCGGCTGCGGGCTGGTCGCCGGGATCGCGATGTTCATCGAGTCGGCCGGCGTTGGGGCTGTGCCCGGGCCGCGGCGCGCACGCGGCTTGCGCGGACCGTTCATGCGCGCTGCTTCCGGCGCGCCGGCTTGGCCGGCGCCAGCACGCGCGCGAGGAAGCGTCCGGTGTGCGAAGCCGGCTCGGCGGCGATCTGCTCCGGCGTGCCCGCCGCGACGATGCGTCCGCCGCCGCCGCCGCCCTCGGGGCCGAGATCGATGACCCAGTCGGCGGTCTTGATCACGTCGAGGTTGTGCTCGATCACCAGCACGGTGTTGCCCTGATCGACCAGCTGGTGCAATACGTCCAGCAGCTGCTCGATGTCGTGGAAGTGCAGGCCGGTGGTCGGCTCGTCGAGGATGTACAGGGTGTTGCCGGTATCGCGGCGCGACAGCTCGCGCGACAGCTTGACGCGCTGCGCCTCGCCGCCGGACAGCGTGGTCGCGCTCTGACCCAGCTGCAGATAGCCGAGCCCGACCGCGAGCAGGGTTTCGAGCTTGCGCGCCAGCGTCGGCACCGGCTGGAACAGCTTCAGCGCGTCCTCGACCGTCATCGCCAGCACGTCGGCAACGGTGTGACCCTTGTAGGTGATCTCCAGCGTCTCGCGGTTGTAGCGCTTGCCGTGGCAGACGTCGCAGGGCACGTACACGTCGGGCAGGAAGTGCATCTCGACCTTGATCAGGCCGTCGCCTTCGCAGGCCTCGCAGCGGCCGCCGCGCACGTTGAAGCTGAAACGTCCGGCTTCGTAGCCGCGCGCCCGCGCCTCCGGCACCTGCGCGAACAGCTCGCGCAGCGGCGTGAACAGGCCGGTATAGGTGGCCGGGTTGGAGCGCGGCGTGCGGCCGATCGGCGACTGGTCGATGTCGACCACCTTGTCGAACAGATCCAGGCCTTCGATGCCCTTGAACGGCGCCGGCTGCGTGCCGGCGCCGTTGAGCACGGCAGCGGCGTGGCGGTAGAGGGTGTCGTTGATCAGCGTCGACTTGCCCGAGCCCGAGACGCCGGTGACGCAGGTGAACCGCGCGGCCGGAATCTCGAGATCGACGTCCTGCAGGTTGTTGCCGCTGGCGCCGTGGAGCTTCAGCCAGCGCCCGCGCTGCGGTGCGCGGCGCTGCTGCGGCACCTCGATGCGGCGCGTGCCGGTCAGGTACTGGCCGGTCAGCGAGCGCGGCGCGGCCAGCACGTCGGCCAGCGTGCCCTGGGCGACGATCTCGCCGCCGTGCACGCCGGCGCCGGGACCGATGTCGAGAATGTGGTCGGCGGCGCGGATCGCGTCTTCGTCGTGCTCGACCACGATCACCGTGTTGCCCAGGTCGCGCAGGCGCGTCAGCGTGCCCAGCAGACGCTCGTTGTCGCGCTGGTGCAGGCCGATCGAGGGTTCGTCGAGCACGTACATCACGCCGACCAGGCCGGCGCCGATCTGGCTGGCCAGGCGGATGCGCTGCGCCTCGCCGCCGGACAGCGAATCGGCCTGGCGGTCGAGGGTCAGGTAGTCGAGTCCGACGTCGACCAGGAACGTCAGCCGCTCGCGGATCTCCTTGACGATCTTGGCGGCGATCTCGCCGCGCCAGCCGGGCAGCGTCAGCGTCGCGAAAAACTGCAGCGCGTCGCGGATCGGCAGCGCCGCCAGCGCGGGCAGGGCGCGCTCGGCGACGGTGACGTGGCGCGCCGAGCGGTTGAGCCGCGCGCCGCCGCAGTCGGGGCAGGGGCGCTCGCTGATGTAGCGCGCCAGCTCCTCGCGCA
>JAKAHP010000067.1 GCA_021825505.1 Pseudomonadota bacterium | reverse complement strand
CGGCAACACGGTCGAAACCGCGTGGAGCAGCCTGATCGCCGGCAAGTCCGGAATCGGCCGCATCACCAAGTTCGATGCCTCGACGTTCTCCGCGCAGATCGCCGGGGAGGTGCGTGACTTCGACATCGGGGAATACATCCCGGTGAAGGAAGCACGCCACATGGATACCTTCATCCACTACGGCCTGGCCGCGTCGATGCAGGCGGTGCGCGACAGCGGACTGATTGACAGCGGCATCGACCTCGACCGCGTCGGCGTGATGGTCGGCTCGGGCATCGGCGGACTGCCGATGATCGAGCAGACGCACCAGGACTTCGTCGACCGCGGTGCGCGCCGGATTTCGCCGTTCTTCGTGCCTTCGTCGATCATCAACATGATCTCGGGCCATCTGTCGATCGAGTACGGCTTCCGCGGTCCGAACCTGTCGGTGGTGACCGCATGCACGACCGGCTTGCATGCGATCGGGCTGGCCGCGCGGCTGATCGAGGCGGGCGATGCCGACGCGATGGTCGCCGGCGGCGCCGAGGCCACGGTGTGCCCGCTGGGCGTCGGCGGTTTCGCGTCGGCACGTGCGTTGTCCACGCGCAACGACGATCCGCAGGCGGCAAGCCGTCCGTGGGACAAGGAACGCGACGGTTTCGTGCTCGGCGAGGGCGCCGGTGTGATGATGCTCGAGGACTGGGACCACGCGACCCGGCGCGGCGCGCGCATCTACGCCGAGGTGGTCGGCTTCGGCATGAGCGGTGACGCCCACCACATCACCGCGCCGAACGTCGACGGTCCGCGCAAGTGCATGCTCGCGGCGCTGGCCAACGCCGGCGTGGCACCGCAGCAGGTGCAGTACCTGAACGCGCACGGCACCTCCACGCCGCTGGGCGACAAGAACGAGACCGACGCGATCAAGGCAGCGTTTGGCGAGCATGCCCGGCAGCTGGTGGTCAGCTCGACCAAGTCGATGACCGGCCACCTGCTCGGCGGCGCCGGCGGGCTCGAGTCGGTGTTCACCGCGCTGGCGGTGCATCACCAGATCGCGCCGCCGACGATCAACCTGGACAATCCAGACCCGGAATGCGACCTCGACTACTGCGCGAACACCGCGCGGGCCATGCCGATCGAGTACGCGCTGAAGAACAATTTCGGGTTCGGCGGGACCAACGGTTCACTGGTGCTGCGTCGCGTCTGACGACGCGACGCTTGAGCGCGGCGCAGCGATGAAGTGGGTCGGCCAGTTCCAGCTGCATGTCGCGCGTTTCGCGCGCTGGCATGCGCTGCTGGGCGCCTTCGACGTCGCGGTGGCGCTTGCCGCGGCGTGGAACGCCTGGCAGTGGAGCGGTCGCGCCGAGCTGCCGATGATGGCTGGCCTGTCGCTGGGCATGTTCGCGCTGGTGCTCGCGGCGCAGTTCCCCTATTGGAAAGTCAGCCCGTTCACGCTGTTGCACGGTGAACAGGGCTGGAAACTCGTGCAGGACAGCCGGCGCAGCCAGCTCGCGCAAGTGCGCGGCGTCAGCCTGCCCGGTCTGCTGCTGGTGCTGGGGCTGAGCGACCGCGGTCGCGTCGTGCTGCCCGTGCCTTCCGACATCCCCCCTACGGCCTGGCGCGAATTGCGAACGCGACTGGCCATGTGAGCAAAAAATGGACCCCACCCCCGATCAGATCCTGGTGCAGCGGGTCCAGCGGGGGGATCAGGTGGCCTTCGAGCTGCTGGTCATGAAATACCAGCGCCGAATTTTCAGATTGATAATGCGTTTTGTGCGCGATCCTGCGCAAGCTGAAGACGTAGCGCAGGAAACCTTTCTCCGTGCGTACCGAGCGATACCCCAGTTCCGTGGCGACAGCCAGTTCTACACATGGCTTTACCGCATCGCGGTCAATACGGCGAAGAAGGCGATCGCCGACGGGGCGCGCGAAGTCAACCTGCACGAGAACCTGGGCGAAGGCAGTGAAACTTCCGGGCTGGACGAGCATCTAAGCCACGAGGAAACGCCCGAAGCGGTGCTTGCAGGGCGCCAAGTGGTCCGCACTGTCAACGCAGCGATCGACGGTTTGCCTGAAGATCTGCGCACGGCGATCGCCTTGCGCGAAATCGAGGGCATGAGCTACGAAGACATCGCGCAGGCGATGAGTTGTCCGGTGGGCACCGTGCGCTCGCGGATTTTCCGCGCGCGTGAAGCGATCGCCCGCCAGTTGCGCCCGCTGCTGGGGCGCAAGCCGGGAGGGCGCTGGTGAGGCGCGCAGGCGAGGAGCCGATGATGAGCAAGGTCGAGCACGACACCGATGCCGCCAGACGGCGAGTGTCGGCATTCATGGACGGGGCATCGAGCGATGTCCTCGACCGTCAGCGCGCGCTGCGCGAGCTGGCGAACGATCCGCAGGCGCGCCAGGCGTGGCTGCGCTATCACCAGATTGGCGACGCATTGCGTTCGCCGGAGTTGACGCCCCTGCCCGACGAAGAGGGTTTCGTGCAGCGCCTGGCACAACGCCTGCGCGACGAGGCGCCGCCGCAGGCGGTGCCGCGCGCCGGCCTGCGCGTGCAGGTCGCGCGGCGCGCGTGGAATGCGGTCGGCGCCGCCGTGGCGGGTCTGGCCGCGGTCACGCTGGTGTGTTACAGCGTGCCGGTGCGGCGGCCCCATGCGTGGGTGGCTGCGGTCGGCGGCGCGCGCGTGCTGCCCGCGTCCAGTGGCGTGGCGACGCCGGCGCAACAGGTGCTGGCGCAATGGGCGCGCGACGAGCGCCGCGCGCGGCGCGAGGTCCATGCGAACGCGCATGCGCGCGTGGTGCCGCGCGCGCCGTCGGCCGCCCGGCCACGTTGAGCGTGCGCTGCGGCATGGGCAAAATGCCGCCGGGCTGCCGCGCGCTCGCCGCGAGCGCTTAAAATGTGATTCCGACAAGCAGTTGCCGGAACTTTTTCCAATTGGCTGGCGCGATCCGCATACGCGCCTTTTTTTTGTCCGCCCGGTGCAACAGGCCGGCCAGTGCATGCAACAGATCCGTAATTTTTCGATCATCGCCCATATCGATCACGGCAAGTCGACGCTGGCCGATCGCCTGATCCAGCGTTGCGGCGGGCTGTCCGAGCGCGAGATGGAGAGCCAGGTGCTCGACTCGATGGCCCTGGAGCGCGAGCGGGGCATCACGATCAAGGCGCAGACCGCCGCGTTGCAGTACACCGCGCGCGACGGCCGGGTCTATGGCCTGAACCTCATCGATACCCCGGGCCACGTCGATTTCAGCTATGAGGTCAGCCGTTCCTTGTCGGCCTGCGAAGGCGCGCTGCTGGTGGTCGACGCCAGCCAGGGGGTCGAGGCGCAGACGGTGGCCAATTGCTACACCGCGCTCGAGCTCGGCGTCGAGGTCGTCCCGGTGCTCAACAAGATGGACCTGCCGCAGGCCGATCCGGATGCCGCGCGCAGCGAGATCGAGGACGTGATCGGCATCGACGCCAGCGACGCTCTGCTGGCCAGCGCGAAGACCGGCCTGGGCATCGACGACATTCTCGAGGCGGTGGTGGCGCGCATTCCGGCGCCCACCGGCGACATCGACGCGCCGCTGAAGGCCCTGATCATCGATTCCTGGTACGACAGCTACGTCGGCGTCGTGATGCTGGTGCGCGTGGTCGACGGCGTGCTCAGGCGCCGCGATCGCATCGAGCTGATGGCCACCGGTGCGCAGTACGGCTGCGAGCAGCTCGGCGTGTTCACGCCCAAGTCGGTGGCGCGCGAACAGCTCGGCGCCGGCGAGGTCGGCTTCATCATCGCCGGGATCAAGGAGCTCAAGAGCGCTCGCGTCGGCGATACCGTGACGCTGGCGTCGCGACCGGCGGCGCAGCCGCTGCCCGGATTCAAGGAGGTGCAGCCGCAGGTGTTCGCCGGCCTGTACCCGGTCGAGTCCAGCGAATACGACGCATTGCGCGACGCGCTCGAGAAGCTGCAGCTCAACGACGCCGCGCTGCGCTTCGAGCCTGAAGTGTCGTCGGCGCTGGGCTTCGGGTTCCGCTGCGGTTTCCTCGGGCTGCTGCACATGGACATCGTGCAGGAACGACTCGAGCGCGAATACGACATGGACCTGATCACGACCGCGCCGTCGGTCGTCTACCAGGTGCAATTGCGCGATGGCAGCACGGTGACGGTCGACAATCCGTCGAAGATGCCCGAGGTCGGCCGCATCGAGCTGATCCTCGAGCCCATCGTCACGGTCAAGCTGTTCATGCCGCAGGACTACGTCGGCCCGGTCATGACCCTGTGCAACGCCAAGCGCGGCGTGCAGCGCAACATGGCCTACATGGGGCGGCAGGTGCAGTTGACCTACGAGATGCCGCTGGCCGAAATCGTGCTCGATTTCTTCGACAAGCTCAAATCGATCTCGCGCGGCTACGCGTCGATGGACTACGCCTTCCTCGAGTACCGGCCGGCCGACGTGGTCAAGGTCGACATGCTGATCAATGGCGAGCGCGTCGATGCGCTGTCGATCATCGTGCACCGCTCGCAAAGCCAGTACCGCGGACGCGATGTCGCGGCGAAGATGCGCGAGCTGATTCCACGACAGATGTACGACGTCGCGATCCAGGCCTCGATCGGGGCCAACATCATCGCGCGTGAGACAATCAAGGCGCTGCGCAAGAACGTGTTGGCCAAGTGTTACGGGGGCGACATCACGCGCAAGCGCAAGCTGCTCGAAAAGCAAAAAGCCGGCAAGAAACGCATGAAGCAGGTCGGCAGCGTGGAAGTGCCTCAGGAGGCCTTCCTCGCGATACTCAAAGTCGAGGACTGAGCCCATTCATGGAAGCACCGGCAGTCAATTTCACGCTATTGCTCTTCATCCTGCTCGTCGCCACCGCGGTGTTCTGGGTGGCCGAGAAATTTCTGTTCAGGCCGCGTCGCGTATCCGCGGCGCGCGCCGCGGCGGACCGCCTGCGCCAGCGCCGCGACGAGCTGGCGCGCCAGGGCATCGCGCCTGATCCGTCGCTGTCCGACGAGCGCATCGCGGCCACCCGCGACGCCTTGCTGCGCCAGCCGTGGTGGCTCGAATGGACCGCCGGGCTGTTTCCGGTCATCGCCGTCGTGTTCGTGCTGCGCTCGTTCGTCGCCGAGCCGTTCAAGATTCCGTCGGGTTCGATGGAGTCGACGCTGGTGCCGGGCGACCTGATCCTGGTCAACAAGTTCGCCTACGGCATGCGGCTGCCGCTGCTATACAACCGCGTGATCCCGGGCGGCGCGCCGCAGCGCGGCGACGTGATCGTGTTCCGGCTGCCGAAGGATCCGTCGATCGACTACATCAAGCGCATTGTCGGACTGCCCGGCGATACCGTCTCGTACGAGAACAAGCAGCTGGTGATCAATGGCCGCGCGATCGAGGAGCGCCCCGACGGCGAGTGGTTCGACCCCAACTCGATGGTCTACTACAAGCGCTACATCGAGACGCTGGGCCGTCACCAGCACGCCATCCTGCTCAACCCGCAGGCGCCGCCGTACGTGATCGGCGGCCCGGAGGAATTCCCCGGGCGTGACCATTGCAGCTACGACGCCATGGGCTTCGTCTGCAAGGTGCCGCCGGGCGAGTATTTCGTGATGGGTGACAATCGCGACAATTCGCTCGATTCGCGCTACTGGGGCTTTGTTCCGGCGCGTAACATCGCGGGACCGGCTTTTGTCGTCTGGATGAATTTCACCGCACCGAAAAATATCGGTTTGATCCATTGATCGCGCAGGGAGTGGGATCGATGAGGCCTACACAAAGGTATCGAGGCATCACGCTGATCGGCTTGCTGTTCTGGGGCGCGATCATCGCCTTCGTCGTCGTCATCGGCATGCAGGCGGTGCCGGCGGTGCAGGAGTCGTATGCGGTGCAGCGCGCGGTCGACAAGGCGGCGCGCGCCGGAGACACCGTCGGCGACATCCGCACCGCGTTCGACAAGATGGCCGAGGTCGATTACATCGAGACGATCAGCGGCAAGGACCTGTCGATCACCAAGGTCGACGGCCGCATCGTGGTGTCCTACGCCTACGCCAAGGAAATCCATCTGTTCGGCCCGGCGTACCTGGTGCTGAAGTTCGCGGGCCAGTCGCATTGAGCGCTGGACTCGACGCGTTGCAGTCGCGGCTCGGCTACACCTTTGCCGAACCGGCGCTGCTGCGCCAGGCGCTGACCCACCGCAGCTTTGGCGCGACCAACAACGAGCGCCTCGAGTTCCTCGGCGACTCGGTGCTCAACCTCGCCGTGGCGCAGTTGCTGTACGCGCAGCCGCAGGCCAGCGAGGGGCGGCTGTCGTACTGGCGTGCCAGCCTGGTGCGCGAGGCCACGCTGGCTGAACTGGCCGGCGAGCTCGGGATCGGCAGCTGCCTGGCGCTGGGCGAAGGCGAGCTGCGCAGCGGCGGCGCGCAGCGCGCCTCGATCCTGGCCGACGCGCTCGAGGCGGTGCTCGGCGCAGTGCTGCTCGACGGCGGCTTCGACGCGGCGCACCAGCTGGTCGCGCGGCTGTACGCGCAGCGCCTGCGCGCGATCGACTTGCAGGCCAGCGCGAAGGACGCGAAGACGCGGCTGCAGGAGCTGCTGCAGGCGCGGCGCCTGAAGGTTCCCCAATACACCGTGCTGGCCACGCACGGGCCGGCGCACGCGCAGGCCTTCGACGTGCAGTGCGAAGTCGCCGAACTCGCCCTGCGCAGCGCCGGCAGCGGCGCCAGCCGGCGAGCCGCCGAGCAGCAGGCGGCGCAGGCGATGATCGCCCTGCTCGAGCGCAAGGAGGGCGCATGACGCGTCGTTTCGGCACCATCGCAATCGTCGGCCGCCCCAACGTGGGCAAGTCGACGCTGCTCAACGCACTCGTCGGCGTCAAGCTGAGCATCACCTCGGACAAGGCACAGACCACGCGCCACCGCCTGCTCGGCGTGCGCAGCGAAGGCGAGGTGCAGTACGCCTTCGTCGACACGCCGGGCTTCCAGCTGCGCCACACGCGCGCGCTCAATCGTGCCATGAACCGTACCGTGACGGCGGCGCTGGCCGAAGTCGACGTCGTGCTGTGGGTCGTCGAATCGGGGCAGCTCGGTGCCGACGACGAGCGCGTCGGCGCCTTGATTCCGCCGGGCAAGCCGACCATTCTGGTGGCCAACAAGCTCGATCGCGTCGCGCGTCGCGACACCTTGCTGCCGTGGCTGCAGCAGCTCGGCGCCACGCATCGCGGCCTGGCCGAGATCGTGCCGATGTCGGCGCGCCGCGCCGCCGACGTGCGGCGCCTGCTCGAGATCATCGCGCCGTATCTGCCCGCAGGCGAGTGGGGCTACGACGCCGATGCGCTGACCGACCGCAGCGAGCGCTTCCTGGCGGCCGAGATCCTGCGTGAGAAATTGTTCCGCCTGACCGGCGACGAGCTGCCCTACAGCAGCGCGGTGCTGATCGAGCAGTTCGAGCAGGAAGGCCAGCTGCGTCGCATCGCCGCGGCCATCGTGGTCGAGCGCGAGGGCCACAAGGCGATGGTCATCGGCGCCGGCGGCGAGCGCCTCAAACGCATTTCGAGCGAAGCGCGCCAGGAGATGCAGCAGCTGTTCGGCGCGCCGGTGTTTCTCGAGGTCTGGGTGCGCACCCGCTCGGGCTGGGCCGACGATGCGCGCGCGGTGCGCGCCTTCGGCTACGAAGACTGAAAGCGGCGCGGGCGATGGCGGGCGGGCGCATCGAGCGCGTGCACGGCGAGCCCGGCTACGTGCTGCACAGCCATCCGTGGCGCGAGACCAGCCTGGTGCTCGACGTGTTCAGCCGTCACTACGGCCGCGTCGCGCTGGTGGCCAAAGGCGCCAAGCGACCGCATTCGCCGCTGCGCCCGGTGCTGCTGGGGCTGCAGCCGCTGCAGCTGGGGTGGAGCGGGCGCGGCGAGGTGCGCACGCTGACCCGCGCCGAATGGAGCGGCGGCGTGCCGCCGCTGGGCGGCACGGCGCTGTTGTGCGGCTTCTATTTCAACGAGCTGCTGTTGCGCCTGCTCGCGCGCGAGGATGCGCACGAAGCGCTGTTCGACGCCTACCACGCGGCGCTGCGCCGGCTCGGCGAGGGTGACGGCGCGGTCGAGCCGCTGCTGCGGCATTTCGAACTTGAATTGCTGCGCGGGCTGGGCCATCTGCCGCCTCTGGATCGCGAAAGCGACAGCGGCGCGCCGCTGCACGCGCAGGCGCGCTATCGCGTCGACCCGCAGCACGGCGTGCTGCGCGCCGACGGCGCCGGACTGCCCAGCGGCGCTCAGCTGCTGGCGATCGAGGCCGGCGACTGGTCGGTGGCGGGCGCCGCGCGCGCCGCGAAGACCTTGATGCGCGAGCTCCTTCACTATCATCTGGGCGAACAGCCGCTGCGCACACGCCAGCTGCTGATCGACCTCAACCAGCTATGAACCCGTTCGCCCCCGTGCCGTCGACCCCGTTGCTGGGGGTCAATATCGACCATGTCGCAACGCTGCGCAACGCGCGCGGCGGGCGCTTTCCCGACCCGCTCGATGCGGCCCAGGCCGCAGTGCGCGGCGGCGCCGACATCATCACCTTCCATTTGCGCGAGGATCGCCGCCACATCCGTGACGACGACGTCGAGCGGCTGCGCCTGCAATGCGCGGCGCCCTTGAATTTCGAGGCCGCGGTCACCGACGAGATGCTGGCGTGCATCGAGCGCGTGCGCCCGCCGATGGTCTGCCTGGTGCCCGAGCGACGCCAGGAACTGACCACCGAGGGCGGGCTCGACGTCGCCGGCCACCTCGAGCGCATACGCGCGGCGTGCGCCCGGCTGGCGGCAGCCGGCTGTCGCGTGTCGCTGTTCATCGAGCCCGGCGCGGCGCAGATCGACGCGGCGGCCGCGTGCGGCGCGCCCTGCGTCGAGCTGCACACCGGCGCCTACGCCAACGCGGTCGACGCCGATGACGCCGCGGGCGCGGCGCGCGAACTGGGGCGCCTGCACGAGGCGCTGGCGCGGGCGCATGCGCTGGGCCTGCAGACCAACGCCGGGCACGGCCTGACGCTGGCCAGCACCGCCACCGTCGCGGCGCTGCCCGGCATCGCCGAACTGCACATCGGTCATGCTCTGGTGGGCCATGCGCTCGCGGTAGGCATCGAGCAGTCGGTGCGCGACTTCAAGGCGGTGATCGCCCGCGCGCGGCGCGATGGATGAGCTCGCCGGCGGCGCGCCCGGGCCGGCGCCGCAGGCCGTGCTGTGGGGCATCGGCACCGACCTGTGCGAGGTCGAGCGCGTGGTGCAGGCGTGGCAGCGCCACGGCCAGCGTTTCGCCGAGCGCATTCTCGGGCCGACCGAGCGCGAGGTGTTCGCCCAGCGCCTGGCGCGCTCGAGCGCGCGCGGTCACCTCTACCTGGCAACCCGCTTCGCGGCCAAGGAGGCCTGCGCGAAGGCGCTGGGTCTGGGCCTGCGCGTGCCGATGACCTTGCAGCACTGCGAAATCATCAACGCCCCCGGTGGCCGCCCGAGCGTGCGCCTGCATGCGGCGCTGGCCGAGTGGTGCGCCGAGCGCTCGTTGCGCCTGCACGTCTCGCTCAGCGACGAAAGCCGTCATGCGCTGGCGTTCGCCGTGGCCGAAGTCATCGTCACCGCACAGGAGGCGCCGTGTCGCACGCCGCGCTGATCATCGACGTCGCCGGCACCGAGCTGCAGAGCCACGAGCGGCGCCGCCTGCGCGATCCGCTGGTCGGCGGGGTGGTGCTGTTCGCCCGCAATTTCGCCTCGCGCGCGCAGCTGGTGGCGCTTTGCGCGGCACTGAAGCGCGCCCGCGCCGATCTGCTGATCACGGTCGACCACGAAGGCGGTCGTGTGCAGCGTTTCCGCAGCGACGGCTTCACGCTGCTGCCGCCGATGGCTGCGTTGGGACGGTTGTGGCAGCGCGATGCGATGGCCGCGGTGCAGGCCGCCGCCGCCTGCGGTCTGGTGCTGGGCGCGGAACTGCGTGCCTGTGGCGTCGACCTGAGTTTCGCGCCGGTACTCGACCTCGACTGGGGCCGTTCCGCGGTGATCGGCGAGCGCGCGCTGCACGCCGACCCGCGCGTCGTCGCCTTGCTCGCACAGGCCCTGATCGGCGGCATGCAGCGCGCCGGGCTGGCGCATTGCGCCAAGCATTTCCCCGGGCACGGCTGGGCGCTGGCCGATTCGCACGTCGACGCGCCGCGCGACACGCGCGGCGTACGCGCATTGCGCGCGGCCGATGCGGCGCCTTACGGCTGGATGCGCCATACCTTGCGCGCGGTGATGCCGGCGCACGTTGTCTATCGTCGGGTCGACGCGATGCCGGCCGGTTTCAGCGCGCGCTGGCTGCGCGACGAGCTGCGCGAGCATTTCGGCTTCAGCGGCGCGATTTTCAGCGACGACCTCAATATGCAGGCGGCGCGCGTGCTCGCCGCCGACGACGCCGACCGCGTGTTGCTGGCGTTGCGCGCGGGCTGCGACCTGGCGCTGCTGTGCAACCAGAGCGTGGTCGACCGCGGCGCGCCGCTGGACCGCGCGCTGCAGCGGCTGCATGCGGCGCGCGACGCCGGCGCGTGGACTGGCGACGCCGCCGCCGAGCAGCGCCGGCGTGCGCTGCTGGCCTTGCAGCCTCCGCTGCCGTGGGACGCGCTGATGCGTGACGCCGCGTACCGCGGCGCGCTCGATGCGCTCGAGCGCGTGGCCTGAGCCACGCCTGAAGGCTTCAGGGATAGAACGCGTACAGGCGGTAGCCGCTGGCGCGGCCTTGCGCCAGTTTCAGGTGCAATTGCAGTTGCAGGTCGGCGCCGGCGGCCAGACCGGCGGCACTCGCGGTGCCCCGCGCCAGGTAGTCGGCGGGCAGGAACACGCGCCGCACCAGCGTGTGTTCGCCGTCGGCGTCGAGCGTGAGCTCGAGCGCCGGGTAGGCCACCGGCAGTGCGCCGCGGTTGTGCAACGACGCGTCGAGCAGCAGCGTGCCGTCGGCGCCGGGCGCCATCGACGAGGCTTCGAGCACCAGGTCCTGCGGTCGCCGCGGCGCCTGCAGCGAGCAACCGGCGGCCGCGCACAGCAGCTGCAGCGCGCCGCGTGTGGCGCTCCATTGCGCGGCGATGGTGTCGCGCCAGGTCCACGTGGCCTGCAGCCCCAGCGCGACCACGCCGAGTACCAGCGCCGCCGACAGCAACGCGCGTCGCCGCGGCTGGCGCCAGCGCTCCGCGGCACGCGCGCGACGCACGAATTCGGGTTCGCGTGGCGGCGGCAGCATCTCGCGCGGCGGCTCGGTCGGCGCGCCGCCCTCGAACTCGAAGTGCAGCGTGTCGCCGAGGTCGAATGTTGCTTCGCCCAGCACCGGCTCGTCGGTCGTTTCGGCTTCGAGTGCCGCCATTTCGACGCCGAGCTCGGCGACCGCGGCGGCCAGTTCGTGGGTGGCGACGCTGTCATCGTCGCCGTGCACGCGCGATGCAACAGGCTCTGCCGGCTCGACAGGCTCGACAGGCTCGACAGGCTCGACAGGCTCGACAGGCTCGACAGGCTCGACAGGCTCGACAGGCTCGGCAGGCTCGGCAGGCTCGGCAGGCTCTGCCGGCTCGGCAGGCTCGGCAGGCTCG
>JAKAHP010000419.1 GCA_021825505.1 Pseudomonadota bacterium | reverse complement strand
ATCCGAATAGACCACGAACGCGCCCACGGTCTGGCCCTTGCGCAGCAGCGGCAGCGCAGCCATCGAACGCCAGCCGTAGCGGGTGCCGCGCTCATGCCAGGGCGCGGTCACCGGATCCTGCTGGTAGTCCTGGCACCAGTACGGCCTGCCATCGCGCAGGCAGGTGCCGGTGGGGCCGCGTCCGGTCGGGCTGTCCGCGGAGAGGCGGATCTCGATGCTTGCAAGATAATCGACGCCCGTTCCGAACGAGGCAACGGGCTGAACCAGCCCTGCGTCAGCGTCGATCATCCCGATCCATGCCATCTTCAGGCCGCCGAACTGCACGGCATCGCGGCAGATCTGCGGAAACAGCTCCTGCTCGCTCGCGCAACGCACGATGGCCTGGTTGCACTGGCTGAGCGCCGCGTACAGCTGGCTCATGCGCTGCAGCCTGGCTTCGGTGGTCTTGCGGCGGGTGATGTCGAGCAGGACGCCACGCACCACGAGGCCGCGCCCCTGCGCATCACGCTCGGTGACCTGGCCCTTGGCCCACAGCCAGCGCAGGGCCCCGTCGGGCGCGATGACACGAAAATCGAATGCGTAATCGTCGGGTCCGCCCGGCGCCACCGCAGCCTGGATGATGGCGCCGCTCCGCTCGCGATCCTCGGGACGGGTTGCCTGCATGAAGGTGTCGATGTCCCAGCGCTGCTGCCAGGGCAGTCCGTACAGCTGATCGTGGTTGCGTGTGCGAAACATCTGGTTGGACGTGAAGTCGTAGTTCCAGATGGCGATGCCTGCCATTTCCGTGGCCAGCCGCAGCTGCAGCTCGCTTTCCCGCAGTCCGCTTTCAAGGGACTTCCGCCCGGAGATGTCGCGCAAGACGCGGACGGCGTGCCGGCCGTCCCGCCAGCGGGAGGCGGACGCCGAGATCTCGACGGGGATTTCGGCGCCGTCCCTGCGCCGGGCCATGACCTCGATCAGGGCGCCGCCGCGTTCGTCCTGTGCGGCCGGCACGGGCTCGCCGGCCGCGCGCTCAGGCCATGCAGGGCCGGGATCCGCCCCGATCATGTGCTGCACCGTCTTTCCGAGAGCCTCGGCGCGCGTGTACTCGAACATCCGTTCCGCGGCCGCATTCCACTCGACAACCCGATCCTGCGCGTCGGTGATGATCAGCGCGTCCAGCATGGCGCTTATGGCTTGCTGCAGGAGCGCCTCGCTTTTGCGCATCCTGCGCAGGATCAGCCAGTAAAGCGAAGGTGCGATGGCGAGTGTCAATGCCGCGGCATTGAGCACGGCAAAACCGTAGTGCCGCAGCTCGAAGCGCAGCAGGGGCGCGAAGAACAGGCGCATCAGCAGCATGAATCCGTAGGCGACCACCAGTACGGAAACGCTGCCCATGACCATCACGCCCCAGGGGCGTGCCGTCCAGTCCGGCCATCTCCAGCGGCTCATCGGAAGCTCCCCCGACCGGGTGCGCTTTGCATTCGCAGTGTGATCGTCCGGCCATGAGGCCGCAAACGAGCCCGGACCGGGCGAACCGTATACCGCAGGCTCGACATCCGGCGCATCCCCTGCATCCCCCGGCCGGAATCGGGCAGCGGAGCCGCAGCCGGATTCGCGCGCTCCGTGCGTGCCCGCTGCCGTGCTGTCGCGGATCAGGATCTGTCTGTCGTCCGGCTTCGGTCCGTGGCGATCGACCCCCGGCTCCGGTACCGGGCACGACGGCTGCGGGGAGCGTGCACTTTCGCGCGCGGGCCAAGAAAAAGCCCCGCCGAAGCGGGGCTTGATTCGTCAGCAGCGCTCGTGCGACGCGATCAGAAATCCATGTCGCCCATGCCGCCCATGCCGCCGGGCGCGCCGGACGCGGCCTTGTCGTCCTTCTTCGGTGCCTCGGCCACCATGCACTCGGTGGTGATCATCAGGCCGGAGATCGAGGCCGCGTTCTGCAGCGCCGAGCGGGTGACCTTGGTCGGGTCGAGGATGCCCATCTCGAACATGTCGCCGAACTGGCCGGTGGCGGCGTTGTAGCCGTAGTTGCCCTTGCCCTCGGCGACCTTGTTCAGCACCACGCTGGGCTCTTCGCCGGCGTTGGCGACGATCTCGCGCAGCGGCGCTTCCATCGCGCGCTTGGCCATCGCGATGCCGTGCTCCTGGTCCTCGTTGTCACCCTTGAGGCCCTTGATCGCGGCCAGCGCGCGGATCAGCGCGACGCCGCCGCCGGGTACCACGCCTTCCTCGACCGCCGCACGCGTGGCGTGCAGGGCGTCCTCGACGCGCGCCTTCTTTTCCTTCATCTCGACCTCGGTGGCGGCGCCGACCTTGATCACCGCCACGCCGCCGGCCAGCTTGGCCACGCGCTCCTGCAGCTTCTCGCGATCGTAGTCGGAGCTGGTCTCCTCGATCTGCGCCTTAATCTGCTTGATGCGCGCCTGGATCGCCTTGCTGTCGCCGGCGCCGTCGATCAGGGTGGTGTTCTCCTTGCTGACCTGCACCTTCTTGGCGCGGCCCAGATCCTTGATCGTGGCCTTCTCCAGCTGCAGGCCGACCTCTTCGGAGATCACCTGGCCGCCGGTCAGGATCGCCAT
>JAKAHP010000066.1 GCA_021825505.1 Pseudomonadota bacterium | reverse complement strand
ATCTTGCGATCGGCCGCAATGCGCATGAAGTCCACGTGCAGCAGTTGCTGACGGAACGGGTGCATCTGGTAGGCCTTGAGCACGACCTTGGTCTGCTGCTCGCCGACTTCGAGGTCGAGCAGCGACGAATGGAACTGCTCCTTCTTCATCGCGTGGTACAGCGCATTGTGATCGAGCTCGATCATTTGCGGCTGCTGGCCCGCGCCATAGACGATGCCGGGAACCTTGCCGGCGCGGCGCATGCGGCGGCTCGCACCGGTACCTTGCGCCTGACGTTCAAAAGCGACGACTTTCATGTCGACTCCAGTTGGGGACCTCGCGGTCCCGGTTGCACGACGGAGCACTTGCGACCAGCGCTCCGCGAAAAAACTCAGAACAGGGTTTCCTGTTCGTTGAACAGCTGCAGCACCGATCCGCCCTGGGCGATGCGCAGCATGGTCTGCGCGACCAGTTGCGCGGCCGAGATCTGGCGCACCTTCGGGCATTCGAGCGCGGCACCACGCAGCGGAATGGTGTTGGTGACGACGACCTCGTCGATCGCGCTGGCGTTGATGCGCTCGATCGCCGGGCCCGAGAACACCGGGTGCGTGCAGTACGCGGCGACGCGGCGCGCGCCGCGCGCCTTCAGCACTTCGGCGGCCTTGGTCAGGGTGCCCGCGGTGTCGACCATGTCGTCCATGATCACGCAGTCGCGGCCGTCGATGTCGCCGATCACGTTCATCACTTCGGACACGTTCGGTTTCGGGCGGCGCTTGTCGATGATCGCCAGGTCGCAGTCCATCAGCTTGGCCAGCGCGCGCGCGCGCACCACGCCGCCGATGTCGGGCGACACCACGATCAGGTTGGCGTAGCGCTTGGCGCGCAGCTCGCCGAGCAGGATCGGCGACGCGTAGATGTTGTCGACCGGAATGTCGAAGAAACCCTGGATCTGGTCGGCGTGCAGGTCCATCGTGACCACGCGCGCCACGCCGACCGCCTGCAGCATGTTGGCCACCACCTTCGCGGTGATCGGCACGCGCGTCGAGCGCGGCCGGCGGTCCTGCCGCGCATAGCCGAAATACGGGATCACCGCGGTGATGCGTTCGGCCGAGGCGCGCTTGAGCGCGTCGGCCATCACCAGCAGTTCCATCAGGTTGTCGTTGGTCGGCGCGCAGGTCGACTGCAGGATGAACACTTCGCGGGCGCGAACGTTCTGCTGGATCTCGACGGTGACCTCACCGTCCGAGAAACGGCCGACGTAGGCCTGACCGAGGCCGATGCCGAGCTGCTCGACCACCTGCTGCGCCAATGCCGGGTTGGCATTGCCGGTGAAAACGACGAAGTCGGCGACGGGGGATGTCATGGCTGGAACGGGAATATTTTCATGCCCTCGTACGAGCAGATCAGGCGCTGCTGAGGCTTGCGCGTCCCGTCGACGCCGTCGGTGGGGCTGGGGAGGAAGGATTCGAACCCTCGTATGCCGGAATCAAAATCCGGTGCCTTAACCAACTTGGCGACTCCCCAACGGTCACGTCCGAAGCCCTGACTTCTCGAACCCATCCAAGGCTCAAGTTGCACGGCCTTCGTCCGTTGCTGAATCCGTAATTCTACAGCATTGGCGCGATTTGAAAAGAGGTCCGTTGCTGAAGCAGCGTTCAGGCCGTGGCATCGGCGTCGTCCGCCCAGTCCAGCAGCGGGTGCTGGCGCAGCGCACGGCACCCGCGCAGGCGCCAGTCCGCCGGCACCGCGTCGGCGTCGATCTCGCTGCTGCCGGCCACGAACAGAGCCGAGCCCGAACCGCTCATGCGCGGCGTGCCGCTGCCGTGCGCGGCCAGCCAGGCGCTCAGCGCGCCCAGCTGCGGCAAGCGCGCCTCGGCGACCGGCTGCAAGTCGTTGCGCCCGAACGACAACGCCGGGCTCGACCCGGCGGCGCGCTGCGCGGCCACGAAATCGTCGACGCTCAGCGCCGGCGTGTCGCGCTGCAACAACGCATCGCCGAACATGGTCGCGGTGGCCAGGCCCTGCCCGGGCCAGCCGACCAGCAGGTCCCATTCGGGCAGCTCGACCGCCTGCAGCCGCTCGCCCACGCCGCCGGCAAAGGCATTGCGCCCGAACACGAACACGGGCACGTCGGCGCCCAGCTGCAGCGCCAGCTCCAGCAGCGCCGCGCGCGGCAGGCGCAAGCCCCACAGCCGGTTCAGCGCCAGCAGCGTGGTGGCGGCGTCGGAGCTGCCGCCGCCCAGGCCGGCCTGCGCCGGAATCGACTTGTGCAGATGCATCGCGACGCCGTCGCGACAGCCGGTGTGCTGCCGCAGCAGCCGCGCCGCGCGCACGCACAGGTCGTCGTCGGGCAGCCCGGGGCCGCCGCTGCGGCTGATCACACCGTCGGCGCGGCGCTCGAAGTCGATGCGGTCGTACCAATCGATGAACTGGAACACCGTCTGCAGCTCGTGGTAGCCGTCGGCGCGGCGCCCGAGCACGTGGACGAACCAGTTGATCTTGGCCGGCGCCGGAACACCGTACAGGGCGTCGCAAGCCACGGCCGCCCCTTACCTCGCCGGTGCGCAGGGCGCGTCGAACACCAGGCTGACGCGCGCCGGCGCGCCGTGCACGCGGCTGGCGCGCAGCAGGCGCACGCGCGCGCCGTCGCGCTCGACGCTGACGTCCCAGCCGAGCTGCTCGAAGCCCCCGCCGGGCAGCGCAGTCGACGGCAATGCCGCCGACGGCTCGCCGCGCACCCAGTCCTGCAGCGCCACACGCGGCAGGGGAAGGCCTAGCGTGGCCTGCGCCATCGCCTCGAACGAGCTGAAGTCGCGCACGCCGTGGCCGTCGTCGACGCGGGCACGGGCATCGTCCCAGCTCGCCTGCGCCAGCGTCTGCCCCAGCGGCGACAACAGGTCGAAACTGCCCCCGGCATCGCTCAGGCGCAGCCGGAAATTGCCGTACAGACCCTGCTGCGGATCGCCCTGCATGACCGCGATGCGCCCGGACCAGCCGGGCGGGCACACCGCGGCGCGGCGCGGCGCCGCGCACGCGACCAGCGTCAGCGCCAGCAGCAGCGCCGCGCCGCGGCGCATCCAGTCAAGGCTGCGCATCGGACCCGGCGGCGATGCCCAGGCGCTTGAGCGTGGCGTCGATCATCGCGTCGTGCGCAGCGCGCCGGTGCACCTGCAGCAGCAGCGCGCGCGCGCGTTCGTGCTGCCCGGCGTGCCACAGCACTTCGCCCAGGTGGGCACCGATTTCCGGATCGGGCCGCGCCTCCCAGGCCTGTTCCAGCAGGTGCTGCGCGTGCGCCAGGTTGCCGCTGCGGAATTCCAGCCAGCCCAGGCTGTCGATGATGAAAGGATTGCCCGGGTCGAGTTGCAGCGCGTGCTCGATCATGGCGCGCGCTTCGGGCAGGTCACGACCGCTATCGGCCAGCGTGTAGCCCAGGGCATTGAGCCCCTGCGCGTCGTCCGGATGCGACTTGACGAGGCCCCGCAGCAAACGCTCCATCGCGGCCGCATCGCCGCTGCGCTCGGCCGCCATCGCCGTCTGGTAGACGTAGACGGCGTTGCCGCCATGGGCCTTGAGCCCGGCGCGCAGCAGCTTCCACGCATCGCGCGAGCGCGAGGCCTGCTCGTACAGGGCGGCGCGCGCGAGCAGGCGCGCGCGTTGCTGCGCCGCATCGGCGCCGGGCAGGCCGCGCAGCAACTGCTGCGCCTCGCCCATGCGGCCCTGCCGCGCCTCGATGCCGGCACGCGCCTCGCGCACCGCGTCGGCATCGACACCCGGGGCGATCTGCTGCAGCCAGGCACGCGCGGTGTCGTAGTCGCCAAGCCTGGACGCTGCCGAAGCCAGCACCAGATAAGCCCGCGCATACTGCTGCGCCGTCGTGCTCGGGTCGCGCTGCAACAGCGTCAGGTAGCGGCGCAACGCGTCCTGCGCGCCCTTTGCATCGTCGTTGTCGAGCAGCAGCGAGCCGCTGATCAGCCAGGCGTCGGCGACGTCGGGGTGAGCGGCGTTGAGCGCCTGCGCCTGGCGCAGCGCGACGCCGGTACGCGACGCATCGAGCGCGACCTGGATCCAGCCCAGGCGCATTTCGACGTCGTCCGGGCGCGCCGTCAGGTACAGCGGCAGCAAGATGTCGGCCTGCGCCGCGTCGACCGTGTAGTTGCGCAGCAGCAGCAAGGCCGCGGCCGGCAGCCCGGGGTCGATGCGCAGCGCCTGCGCGGCCTCGGCGAAGGCCGCGGCGCGGTCGCCGGCGCGATCCTGCAGTGCGCCGACCACGACTCGCGTCGGCGCCAGCTCCGCATAGGGCTGCAGCACGTGGCGCGCGAGATCGACCGCGGCCTTCGGCGGCGAGACCCGCCCCAGCAGCGGCGTCAGCTCGAGGATCGCGTCGCCGCGCAGCGGTGCCGGCGTCAGTGCCAGCAGCCTGGCCATCGCACTGCCCGCGTCGGCGTTGTGCCCCAGCGCGACCAGCAACTGCGCCGCCCAGTCCTGCGCCTGGACCGAGTCGGGTTGCGCGGCGCGCCAGGCGTTGATCGCGTCGAGCGCCTTCTGCGGCGCCCCGGCGCCCAGCGCGATCGCCGCGGCGCGTTGATACAGCTCGGCCGAGTCCATGTCGCGCGCGGCCTGCAGCAGTTGCACATAGGCCATGCCGGGGTCGCCGGTGCGCGCGGCCATTTCACCGCTGAGCACCGCATAGAACCAGCGCGCGAGCTCGTCGGGATCGTCGCGCTGCGCCTGCGGCGCGCTGGCCGCGGCGGCCTGCGGCGCGGAGGAAGGCGGAACCTGGGTCTGGGCCGCAGCGTCGGCTACGCCAGCCAGGGCGAGTGCGGACGCAGCGACGAGTACGGCGAGGCGCATGGGCGGATCCTGAGTATGGCCCGATTCTATGCGGCCAGCCGGCAAACGCAGGCGCAGGCACAATGCGCGCATGCCCGAACTCCCCGAAGTCGAAGTCACGCGCCTGGGCCTGCGCGACGCACTGCGCGGCAGCCGCATCGACGGCGTGCACCAGGGCAAGCCGCTGCGCTGGCCGCTGGGGTGCCCCCCGCAGCAGTTGCACGGCGAGCGCATCGACGACGTCGAGCGGCGCGGCAAATACCTGCTGCTGCCGCTGCAGCACGGCGAGCTGATCGTGCACCTGGGCATGTCGGGATCGCTGCGCTGGCTGGCCGCCGGCACGGCGCCGCCGCCGGGTGCGCACGACCATTTCGCGTTGCTGACCGACCGCGGCGAACTCCGCATGCGCGACCCACGGCGCTTCGGCGCGGTGGTCTGGCATGCCGCCCGAGCCGCGCCGCACGCGCTGCTGGCCGCACTCGGCCCCGAGCCGCTGGGCGCGGGCTTCGACGGCGCCGTGCTGCAGCGCGCGCTGCGCGGGCGCAGCGCCGCGGTGAAGACGCTGCTGCTCGACCAGCGCATCGTCGCCGGGGTCGGCAACATCTACGCCTGCGAGGCGCTGCATCGCGCCGGCATCGATCCGCGCCGTGCCGGCGGTGAAATCTCGGCGGCGCGCTGCGCGCGGCTGGCCGAGGCGTTGCGTGCGACCCTGTCCGAGGCCGTCGCCGCCGGCGGCAGCACCCTGCGCGACTTCGCCGCGGCCGACGGCGCGCACGGCTGCTTCCAGCACGCCGCACGGGTCTACGACCGCGCCGGGCTGCCGTGCCCGGCCTGCGGCGCCGCGGTGCTCCGCATCACCCAGGGCCAGCGCAGCACCTATTTCTGCGCCCACTGCCAACGCCGCTGACGCGGCTCGCGCTACCCTTGCGGGCATGCCAAGCCTGCCGCGCCGATGACCCCGGACACCTCCGCCCCGCTGCCCGCCGGGCCGCACGCCAGCGGCTGGATCGATTTCGGCCGCTGGCGCGCGCAGCGGCTGTCGCATCTGACCACGCTGCTGAACTGGCTGCGCGACTCGGGCATCGACGATGCCCTGTGGCGCGACGCGCTGCTCGAACTCGACCAGCGCCTGCGCCGCGACATCGTGCAGCTGGCCTTCGTCGCCGAGTTCTCGCGCGGCAAGTCGGAGCTGATCAACGCGATCTTCTTCGCCGCGCACGGCCGGCGCATGCTGCCGGCCGCGGCCGGGCGCACCACGATGTGCCCGCTGGAAATCACCGCGTCGACGCGCCAGCACGCGCCCGCGCTGCGCCTGCTGCCGATCGACACCCGCCTCGATGCCGCCACGCTGGCGCAGTGGAAGACGCGCGCCGACGCCTGGACCGAACTGCCCTGCGCCGACGCGATGGCGATGCAGACCGCGCTGGCGCAGCTCGCCGATACCGTGCGCGTCGACCCCGAGCAGGCGCGCCGGCTCGGCTTCGCGCTGCACCACGACACGCCGCGCGCGCCCGACGGCCGCGTCGACGTGCCGCGCTGGCGTCACGCGCTGCTCGACGTCGAGCACGAGCTGCTCGCGCAGGGCCTGAGCGTGCTCGACACGCCGGGCCTGAACGCGCTGGGCGCCGAGCCCGAGCTGACGCTGTCGCTGATTCCCGGCGCGCAGGCGGTGCTGTTCCTGCTCGGCGCCGACACCGGGGTGACGCGCAGCGACCTCGAGCTGTGGAACGAGCATGTCGGCGAGGCCGGGCGCGCACGCGCCCTGATCGTGCTGAACAAGATCGACACGCTGTGGGACGAACTGCGTTCGGCCGACGAAGTCACCGCGCAGATCGAGCGTCAGCGCGAATCGGTCGCGGCCATCCTGCAGGTACCGCTGGAGCGCGTGTTCGCGCTCAGCGCGCACAAGGCGCTGCTGGCGCGCATACGCGGCGACGACGCGCTGCTGCGCCGCTCCGGACTGCCGCAGCTGGAGGCGGCGCTGGCGCGCATCGCCGACGCCGAGCGGCGCGAACTGATCGACGGCGGCTGGCGCGCCACGCTGCTCGACGCGCTGCTTCGCGTCGAGCGCCAGCTGCAGCAGCACATCGAGCAGGCTGGCGCCCAGCTCGACGAACTCGCCGCACTGCACGGACGCAATATCGGGCTGGCGCAGGGCCTGCGCCGGCGCGTCAACGCCGAGCGCGTCGAGTTCGACGGTGCCGTCACGCGCGCCCAGGCGCTGTATGCGATCAACGCGCGCCAGCTCGCGCAGGCGGTCGCCGAACTCGACGCGGTCCGCCTGCTCGAGCCGCTGCGCCAGGCGCGCGAACGCTTGCGTCTGGCGCTGCTCAAGACGGGGCTGCGCGACGCGCTGGCGGCGACCTGCGGCGCCATCCTGCGCAGCATCGCCACCGTCGAGCGCGAGCTCGACGAGAACCGCGACATGCTGAGTGCGGCGTTCGAGGGCCTGAACACCGAGTTCGCGTTCGGCGTGCCGACGCCGAAGCCGCTGCGGCTCGAAGGCACGCGCCTGGAACTGACCGAGCTGCAGCGCAGCTTCCTGGCCTACCTGACGCCGGCACGCTGGCTGCAGCTGCAACGCGGCCACCACGCCGAACGCCTGCTCGACACCGCGCTCGAGCGCCTGCGCACCGTGCTGGAACGCGCCCAGCGCGACCTGCAAGCCTGGAACCGCAGCGCCCTGGCGTCGCTGGAATCGCAGTTGCGCGAGCGCCGCCGCGGCCTGGCGCGGCGCGCGCAGAACCTCGAGCAACTCGGCGGCACCGACGCCGAGCTGCGCTCGCGCATCGCCGCGCAGCAACAGGCGATCGCCGCCGCGAACCAGCTGCGCGAGCGCGCGCGACGCTATTTCGAAGGGGTGCTGCATTGATCGCCGCTGCCGACTTCGGCCCGCGCCTGGTCGCCTGGCAGCGCGCCCACGGTCGCCACGCGCTGCCGTGGCAGCGCGACCGCGACCCCTACCGCGTGTGGCTGTCTGAGATCATGCTGCAGCAGACCCAGGTGGCCACGGTGCTGGCGTATTTCGAGCGCTTCGTGCAACGTTTCCCCGACGTGCGCGCGCTGGCCGCGGCCGAGCTCGACGAGGTGCTGGCGCTGTGGAGCGGCCTGGGCTACTACCGCCGCGCGCGCCACCTGCACCAGTGCGCGCGCCAGCTCGTCGAACGCCACGGCGGCGCGTTCCCGCGCGATGCGCGCCAGCTCGCGGCGCTGGCCGGCATCGGGCGCTCGACCGCCGCGGCGATTGCCGCGTTCAGCTTCGGCGAACGCGCCGCGATCCTCGACGGCAACGTCAAGCGCGTGCTGCGCCGCGCCTTCGCGCCGGCGCTGCAGGGCCACGCCGTCGACTCGAGCGCGGAGCTGCGCGCGCTGTGGGCCCTGGCCGAGGCGCTGCTGCCGGCCGACGGCATCGAGGCCTATACGCAGGGCCTGATGGATCTGGGCGCCACCGTGTGCCGCGCGCGCAAGCCCGACTGCGCCGCCTGTCCGTTCGCAGCGGATTGCCCGGGCCGCGCCGCCGTCGGTGCCGCTGGTGCCAGCTTGCCGCGTGCACCACGCCGCGCGCGCACGCAAGCACACTGGGTGCTGCTGTGGGCGCAGGACTCGGCCACGCCGCGACTGTGGCTGGAACGCCGCCCCGGCACCGGCATCTGGCCCGGGCTGTGGTGCCTGCCCACGCACGACAGCGCCGACGCGGCGCTGCGCCAGGCGCACACACTAGGCCGCGTCGATGCCCATGCGACGCTGCCGCCGCGACGCCACCTGCTCACGCACGTCGAGCTCGAGCTGCAGCCGCTGCGCGTCGCGCTGACCCCGCGGGCGCGCGCAGCCGACGCCGCCAGCGGCTGGTTCACGCCGGACGAGGCGCTCGCGCTGGGGCTGCCGGCGCCGGTACGCCGCCTGCTCGCGGCGCACGCGCTGCGGGAACCCGGGTGACGCTGCGCGATCGAAGCTGACGATCGCGCCCGGCGCCGCCGCGCCTGGGCGTCAACCCGGAGGTCTTCGATGCACCGACGCCGTTTCGTCGCGGCCGGCGCGCTGAGCGCGCTGGTGCCGCATACCCATGCCGCCGCGCGCCCCTTGCGCATCACCTACGGCATCGTCTGGCCGTGCAGCACGCTGATCACGGAAATCGCCGCCAGCGTGCTGCGCCGCCACCTCAATGTCGCGGTCGAACTGCTCAGCGCACCGGGCGCGCCGATGTGGGAGGCGGTGGCCGCGGGGCGCGCCGATGTCCTGCTGTGCGCCTGGCTGCCCACGACCCACGCCGCCTACTGGCAGCGCTACCGGCACCGCGTGATCGATTGCGCCACGGTGGCGAGTGGAACCTGGCTCGGCCTGGCGGTTCCCGACTACGTCCCGATCGACTCGATCGACCAGCTGCGCGACGCGCACGCCAGCCTGGGCGATCGCATCGTCGGCATCGACGCCGGCGCCGGGCTGATGCTTCGCACACGTGAAGCGATCGCGCGCTACGAGCTGCGTGACCTGCAGTTGCTGACCAGCTCGACGGTCGCGATGCAGGCGCAGCTGGCACGCGCGGTCGAGCGCCGGCGCCCGATCGTCGTCACCGCGTGGAAGCCCTTGGGCATCTGGGCGCGCCACCCGCTCAAGCGCCTCGCCGACCCGCTGGGTGTCTTCGGCACCGGAGACCGCATCGACGCGCTGATCACGCCGTCGCTGCCGCAGCGCGCACCGCGCGTCGTCGACTTCCTGCGCCGCTACCGGCTGCCACTGCCCGAGATCGAGGCGATGATGCTTCGGCTCGACGACGGCGTGCCGCTGGCTCGGGTTACCTCCGATTGGCTGCGAGGGCACGCCGCCGAAATCGCGCGCTGGACGCAGGGCGACGCAAGACCCGCGATGCGTTGATCCAGGTCGAACGCGGCGCCGACGCTCAGGCGCCGCTGAGCGCGTCGAGTTCGCGGTGACGCACCAGCACGCTGTAGCGCTCGGCGAAACGCCGCGCCAGTTGCTCAGCAAGGAACACCGAGCGGTGCTGGCCGCCGGTGCAGCCGATCGCGACGACGACATAGCTGCGCTGGTCCTCGGCCAGCGCCGGCAGCCAGCGCTCGAGAAAGCCGGCGACATCGTCGAACATGCGCAGCACCGCAGGCTGCGAACGCAGGAAGTCGATCACGTCGCGGTCACGCCCGGTCTGCCCGCGCAGCAGCGGGTCGTAATGCGGATTGGGCAGCATGCGCACGTCGAACACGAAATCGGCGTCGAGCGCGACGCCGCGCTTGAACGCGAACGACTCGAACATCAAGGTCAGCTGCGCGGCGCTCACGCCCACCGCCTGTCGCACCCAGCTGCGCAGCTGCGCCGGGCGCAGACCGCTGGTGTCGATGTGCAGGCCCAGGCCGGCGACCGGCGCGAGCAGTTCGCGCTCGATCTCGATGGCCTCGATCAGCGCCGGAGCCGACGCCGGCAGCGGTGCGTTCGCGCCGTCCGCCGCGCCGCGCGCGGTCAGCGGGTGTGCGCGCCGGGTTTCCGAGAAGCGCTGCACCAAGGTGTCGGTGCTGCTGTCGAGATAGATGAAGTGCAGCTCGCAGCGCTCGCGCAGGCGTCGCGCCAGCCCGGGCAGCTCGTGCAGGCTCTCGGCGCTGCGCACGTCCATCGCGATCCCCAGGCGGCGATGCCCGGCGGCTGCGGCGACCTCGAGCAGCGCGTCGACCAGCTGCGGCGGCAGGTTGTCGACGCAGTAATAGCCGGCGTCCTCGAGCGCGTTCAGCGCGATCGACTTGCCCGAGCCCGACACCCCGGACAGCAGCACCACCTTGAGGCGCCCGGCCATGTCAGCCCCGCGCACGCGCGCGCTGCGCGGCGCCGCGCGCACCGACACGCACCCCACCGCTCGTGCGTCGCTCCGATGCATCGCCCAGCAGTTCGCGCGCGTGCTGACGCGCGACCTCGGACGCCGCATCGCCGCCGAGCATGCGCGCCAGCTCGGCCACGCGCGCGTCGCCACGCAGCGTCTCGATGCGGCTGCGCGGCCCGGCGCCGGCCGGCTCCTTGGTCACCTGCCAATGCCCATCGGCACAGGCCGCGACCTGCGCCAGGTGGGTGACCGCAAGCACCTGGCGCTGAGCGCCGAGCTGCGCCAGCAGATCGCCGACGGTGTGCGCGACCGCACCACCGACCCCCGCGTCGACTTCGTCGAACACCAGCGTGCCGACTGTCTGCTGCGCCGCGCTGGTCGCCGCCACTGCCAGCGCGATGCGCGACAGCTCGCCACCCGAGGCGACGCGCGCCAGCGCGCGCAGCGGCGCGCCGGCGTGGCCGGCCACGCGCAGTTCGACGCTTTCGGCGCCGCCGGACTGCACAGCGTCCAGCGGCAGCAGCGCGACCTCGAAGCGCCCGCCTTCCATGCCCAGGCGCTGCATCTGCGCGACGACGCCGGCGGCCAGCCGCGTCGCCGCATCACGCCGCCGCGCGCTGAGCGCGTCGGCCGCGTGGCGCAGCCGCTGCAGCGCTGCGTCGACCTCGCGCTGCAGCGCGTCGACGTCGACCTGCTGCTCGAGTTCGTTCAGGCGCGCACGCAGCGCCTGCAGCTGGTCCGCAAGCGCATCGGGGGCGACGCGGTGGCGACGCGCCAGCGTCAGCCACGCCGACAGGCGGGCGTCGATCTGGCGCAGGCGCTCGGGATCGAGGTCGATCGTGCGCAGCCGTGCGCCGAGCTCGCGCGCGAGCTCGCGCAGCTGCGCCTCGGCCGCGTCGAGCTGCTCGAGCAGCGGCGCCAGCGTCGCGTCGATGCGCGCCGCGTCGTGCAGTGCG
>JAKAHP010000418.1 GCA_021825505.1 Pseudomonadota bacterium | reverse complement strand
CGCTGCGCTTCAGCGTCAGCGGCATGACCTGCGCCGCCTGCGCCACCCACGTCGAGCAGGCGCTGTCCGCCGTGCCCGGCGTGCGCCGTGTCCGCGTGGCCTATGCGGACGCGACTGCGGAGCTCGCCGTGGATGCCCCGTTGACGCTGGAGACGCTCAATCGCGCACTGCCGCCGGCCTACGCTCTGGCGGCGACCGCCGCGAATGCCGGCGCCAACGCGGTACCCGGGGCGGCGCATCCGGAGCGGACCCCGGCCCCCTCGCGACCGCATGAAGCAGCAGATCATCCATTGCATGTCGCCGTCATCGGCAGCGGCGGTGCCGCCATGGCGGCGGCGATCACCGCGGCCGAGCGCGGCGCCCGGGTCACCCTGATCGAGTGCGGCACGCTCGGCGGCACCTGCGTCAACACCGGCTGCGTGCCGTCCAAGATCATGATCCGCGCCGCCCACGTCGCGCATCTGCGCAGCACCAGCCCCTTCGACGCCGGCCTGTCGGTCGCGCCGCCGCGGGTGGACCGCAAGACGCTGCTCGCCCAGCAGCAGGGTCGTGTGGAGGAACTGCGCGCGGCGAAGTACGGGGCCATCATCGCCGGCAATCCGCGCATCACGCTGCTGCGCGGCGCAGCGCGATTCACGGACGCGCACACGCTCGCGGTCACCACAGACGATGGCGGCGTCCGGTCGATCGCCTTCGACCGTGCCCTGATCGCCACCGGCGCGCGTCCGGCGCGGCCGTCGATCCCCGGCCTGCGGGACACGCCGTACTGGACCTCCACCGACGCGCTGGCCGGCGATGCCATTCCGCCGCGGCTGCTGGTGATCGGTGCCTCGGTGGTGGCGGTCGAGCTGGCGCAGGCTTATGCGCGCCTGGGCAGCGCGGTGACGATCATCGCCCGCAGCAGCCTGCTGTCGCACGAAGACCCGGCCATCGGCGAGGCCCTGCAGGACATCTTCCAGGCCGAGGGCATCACGGTACTCACGCAAACGCGGAGCCGGTCCGTAACCCACGCGGACGGCGAATTCGTGGTGCGCACCGATCACGGCGAGCTGCGCGGCGAGCGTCTGCTGGTCGCCACCGGCCGCACGCCGAACAGCGACGGGCTCGGCCTCGAGGCCATCGGCGTCGCCACCGACCGCGACGGCTGCGTGGTCGTCAACGATCATCTGCAAACTGCCGTACCGCACATCTATGCCGCCGGCGACTGCACCGGCCTGCCGCCGTTCGTCTACGTGGCCGCAGCGGGCGGCTCGCGCGCGGCCGTCAACATGACCGGCGGCGACGTTGCGCTGGACCTGCGCAGCATGCCGGCGGTGATCTTCACCGATCCGCAGGTCGCCGGCGTCGGCCTGACCGAAGCCCTGGCGCAGCGCCGGGGCATCGCCACCGACAGCCGCATGCTGACCCTCGACCACGTGCCGCGCGCGCTCACCCATTTCGACACCCGCGGCTTCATCAAGATCGTCGCCGCGGCCGGCTCGGGCCGCATCCTCGGCGTGCAGGCGCTTGCCGACGGCGCCGGCGAGCTGATCCAGACGGCGGCACTCGCCGTCCATCACGGCATGACGGTGGCCGAGCTTGCCGCGCAGCTGTTTCCGTATCTGACCATGGTCGAGGGGCTGAAGCTCTGCGCGCAGACCTTCAGCAAGGACGTGACGCAGCTGTCCTGCTGCGCGGTCTGACGCGAGTCATTCCTCAGCAGCAGCCATGCTCTCCGTGCTGCGCGTGCCCGGCCTGTGCCGCCACGCCGCGGGTCAGTCCCTGGCTGCTGGCGACGGCGTGATCGGCCAGCACCTGCGCCACCACCTGCGACACGCGCTTGCCGGTGGGGATGTGCAGGAACTCGTTCGGGCCGTGGGCATTGGAGTGCGGACCGAGCACGCCGGTGATCAGGAACTGCGCGCCGGGAAACTTCTCGCCCAGCATGCCCATGAACGGAATCGTGCCGCCCTCGCCCATGAACGCCGCCGGTGCACCGAACGCGGTCTGCGAAGCCTGCGCGACCGACTGCGCCAGCCACGGCGACAGCGGCGGCGCGTTCCAGCCGCTGGAGGCCTTTTCCAGCTCGAAGACGACCTTGCAGCCGTAGGGCGGATCGCGCTCGAGCAGGCGCTTGACGAACTCGCCGGCCTTGCCGCCGTCCAGCGTCGGCGGCAGGCGCAGACTGAGCTTCACCGCGGTGTACGGGCGCAGCACGTTGCCGGCGCTGCCCAGCGGCGGCAGGCCCTCGACGCCGGTGACCGCGAGCTGCGGCCGCCAGGTGCGGTTGAGCACCAGCTCGACGGCGTCGTCGGCAACCGGTCGCATGCCGGGCAGGAACGGAAACTTGGCGTAGACGTCGACGTCCAGCACCGCCGCGACCTCGCGCGCCTGCTCCAGACGCTCGGCGGGGATCTCGGCGTGCAGCTCGCGCGGGCGGATCGCGCCGGTCAGCTCGTCCTCCAGCCGCGACAGGATCTGCCGCAGCACGCGAAAGCTCGACGGCACCACGCCGGAGGCGTCGCCCGAATGCACGCCCTCCTCCAGCACCTGTACGCGCAGGACGCCGCCGGTCATGCCGCGCAGGCTGGT
>JAKAHP010000417.1 GCA_021825505.1 Pseudomonadota bacterium | reverse complement strand
GCGACCGGTGCCGCGGCGGCAGCGGGAGCCGCGACGCTGGCCTTGCCTTCGGTGTCGATGCGCGCGATCAGCTGATCGGCGACGACGGTGGCGCCGTCGGCCTGCACCAGTTCGGCGAGCACGCCGGCGGCGGGCGCCGGCACTTCGAGCACGACCTTGTCGGTCTCGATCTCGATCAGGATCTCGTCCTGCGCGACCGGATCACCGGCCTTCTTCTTCCATTGCAACAGCGTCGCTTCGGCGACGGACTCGGACAGCTGCGGAACCTTGACATCGATCAGTGCCATGGTGGGGTCTCTTGTATGTCGGTGTGAACGGGGGGCGCGCCGCGCACGCCGCGCGCGGCGGCACGCGCGGCGTACGGCTTACTTGGAGAGGATGAAGCCCTTGAGCTTGCCGAAAGCGGCGGCGAGCATTTCCTTTTGCTGCTCGGCGTGCTTGGCGTAGTAGCCCACGGCGGTCGACGCGGACGCGGGGCGTCCGGCGTAGCCGAGGCGCTGGCCCTCGCTCATGTTCTCGTGGATGTGGTGCTGGACGAAGAACCAGGCGCCCTGGTTCTGCGGCTCGTCCTGGCACCAGACGATGTCGCGCAGATTCGGATAGCGCTTGACCTCGGCCGCGAACGCCTTGTGCGGGAACGGATAGAGCTGCTCCAGACGCACGATCGCGACGTCGCCGAGCTCGCGCTGACGACGCTCGGCGAGCAGGTCGAAATAGACCCGCCCGGTACACACGACCATGCGCTTGACCTTGGCCGCGTCGAGCGCCTCGCGCTCGGCCAGCACCGTGTTGAAGTGCCCCTGCGACAGCTCGGTCAGCTCCGAGCGCGCTTCCGGGTGACGCAGCAGCGACTTCGGCGTCATCACGATCAGCGGCTTGCGGAACTGGCGCAGCATCTGCCGGCGCAGCAGGTGGAACATCTGCGCCGGCGTGGTCGGCTGGCACACCTGCATATTGGTCTCGGCGCACAGCTGCAGATAGCGCTCGAGGCGCGCCGACGAGTGCTCGGGGCCCTGGCCCTCGTAGCCGTGCGGCAGGAACAGGGTCAGCCCGGAGGCGCGACCCCACTTGACTTCACCGGCCGAGATGAACTGGTCGATCAGCACTTGCGCGCCGTTGGCGAAGTCGCCGAACTGCGCTTCCCAGATCACCAGCGTGTTCGGGTCGGCGGTCGAGTAGCCGTACTCGAAGCCCAGCACCGCCTCTTCCGACAGAATGGAGTCGATGACGACGAACGGCGCCTGGCCTTCCGAAACGTTCTGCAGCGGGATGTAGGTGCCGGCGTCCCAGCGCTCGCGCGCCTGGTCGTGCAGCACCGCGTGGCGGTGGCTGAAGGTGCCGCGGCCGCAATCCTCGCCCGACAGCCGCACCGGGTAGCCGTTGGCCACCAGCGACGCGAACGCCAGATGCTCGCCCATGCCCCAGTCCAGCGTCAGCTCGCCGCGGCCCATCTTGGCGCGGTCGGACACGACCTTGTCGACCAGCGGATGGAGTTTCAGCCCTTCGGGCAGCGTCGTGATGCGCTCGGCCAGGCGCTTGAGCTCGGTCATCGGCAGCGCGGTGTCGGCGCTGTCGGTCCACTTGCGGTTCAGGAACTGGCTCCAGTCGACCGCGAACTTGCTCTTGTAGTTCGACAGCACCGGCTCGACCGCGCGCTCGCCGTCGTCCATCGCGGCGCGGAACGCCTTGACCATCGCGTCGCCGTCGTCCTCGGCGATCGCACCCTGGCTGGCCAGGCGGTCGGCGTACAGCTTGCGCGTGCCGGGGTGGGCGGCGATCTTCTTGTACATCAGCGGCTGCGTCACGCGCCGGTCGTGTCCTGCTCGTTGTGGCCGAGCTTGCGGAAGCAGACGATGTCGACCACGACGTCGTGCTTGAACTCGGCGCGGTATTCGACGGCGAGCTGGCAGCACAGCGCGACCGCTTCCGGATCGTCGCCGTTGACGTGCAGCACCGGCGCCTCGATCATCTTGACGATGTCGGTGCAGTACAGCGTGGAGCGCGTGTCGCGCGGATCCGAGGTCGTGAAACCGATCTGGTTGTTGATCACGATGTGCACGGTGCCGCCGGTCTTGTAGCCGCGCGTCTGCGCCAGCGCCAGCGTTTCCATCACGACACCCTGTCCGGCGAACGAGGCGTCGCCGTGCACTTGCACCGGCAGCACTTGCGCGCCCTCGCGGTCGCCGCGACGCTCCTGGCGCGCGCGCACCGAACCCTCGACCACCGGGTTGACGATTTCCAGGTGCGAGGGGTTGAACGCCAGCGACAGATGCACCGGGCCGGCCGGGGTCGACACGTCGCTGGAGAAGCCCTGGTGGTACTTGACGTCGCCCGACGGCAGGTCGGCGGCGTGGTGCCCCTCGAACTCGGCGAACAGGTCCTTGGGACGCTTGCCCAGGGTGTTGACGAGCACATTCAGCCGGCCGCGGTGGGCCATGCCGATGATCACTTCCTGCACGCCGGCGTCGCCGGCGCGCTGGATGATTTCGTCCATGCCGACGATGAAGCTCTCGCCGCCTTCGAGCGAGAAGCGCTTCTGGCCGACGTAGCGCGTCGCCAGGTAGCGCTCGAGGC
>JAKAHP010000416.1 GCA_021825505.1 Pseudomonadota bacterium | reverse complement strand
CATCACCCGCAGGGTGAGCGCGCTGCGCGTCTCGGGCGCCAGCAGCGGATGGCAGGCGGTGAACATCAGCCGCAGCAGCTCGTCGCCGATGGCGTCGTCCAGCCGCGCGTCGATCATTTCGCTGAATTCGCGCACGGCGATGGCGTGCTGCAGATCGGCTTCGTGGCCGAGCACCTCGTGGCACGACTCGGCCAGCTTGGCGTGGCGCAGATGGTCCAGCGCGCGGCGCTTGGCCGCGGTCATCAGCCACGCGCCGGGACGCTCGGGGACGCCGAACTCGGGCCAGTGCTCCAGCGCGGCCAGCAGCGCGTCCTGTGCGCAGTCCTCCGCAAGGCTGAGGTCGTGCGTGACGCGCGCCGCGTGCGCCACCACCTTGGCCGACTCGATGCGCCAGATGGCGGCGACGGTGCGGACCGTGGCGTCGCCGGCACTGGCGGCGACGTCGGGATCAGACGATGGCGGCGGCGACATGGGTGGACGGGGCATGGCGACGACGACGTGCGGGGCTGCGGCCGGACCTGCTTGCCGATGGCGCCGGGCATCAATCCAGCAGCGGGCACTTCAGCCCGGCGCGCCAGTGCGCCGGGTCCGGACTGAGGTGCGGATCCGATCTTGTACCACTCCTACGAGCCCTGCGCGAGGGTGTGGCTGGTCTCGACCCATCGCATCACCCCAACCCGCGCGCCGCTCAGCGCGGGCTTTGCGGCTCGGTGGCCTGCCACGCATCGAGCACGCGCACGCCGGCGAACCAGCGCTGCACGTGAAGGAGGTCGTCCACCGGCAGTCTGGCGGCCGCGCTGTCGGCCAGCGGCGCGGCGATGGCGAAGTCGGCCAGGGTGAGCGCATCGCCGCAGATCCACGCGCGCTGCGCAAGGTGGGTATCGAGCACGCCGCCGAATTCGCGCATCTGCTCCTCGCCACGCTTGACCTCGGCGGGATCGGGTGAGCCCAGGCCGAGCAGGCCCTTGATGTTGTTTTCCCAGTTGAGGATGGTGATCGCGGGCATTAGGTGCGCCGCGCACCAGAACAGCCAGCGGTTGACGTCCGCTCTTTCGCGGACCCCAGTCGGATAGACGGTTTGCCGCGGCGTCTTGTCGGCCAAGTATTGCATGATCGCATGCGATTCCCAGAGGATGAAGCCGTCGTCGTCGAGCACCGGAACCCTGTGGTTGGCATTGAGCCGCAGGAACTCGGGTGTGCGGTGTTCGCCGCGAAACAAGTCCACCATCACCAAATCGACCGGCGCATCGAGATGCGCGGCGGCCAGCAAGGCGCGGCGTGAACAAGTGGACTGTGGGTGGTAGTACAGGCGCATGGTGTTTGCTCCGTCGGGGTTGACCTCGGTCGCACCATCGTAGGCAGCGCGCGTGTCAGCTTTTGTCAGCAGCGTGATCCGGTGCATCGGCCCGTGATGCCTTCGATTGCATGTGCTGATCCCAGAGCATGACTAACTCGCGGCGCGGGCGTGGAAATGCGGCATCCAACGCCCGCAGGCTCGCGATGCGGTCGACGCGGAAATGCCGGAAGTCGCTGCGCAGTTCGCACCAGGCCGCGACGACCCGCGCGCCCTCGAAGAAGCCGAGCGCCAGCGGCCAGATCACACGCTCGGTCGCGACATTCGCCGCGTCGGTGTAACGGATGCCGAGCTTGCGCTCGCGGCGGATGGCCGCCCGGATGACACTCAGGCCCTGGACCCTTTGCGCAGGTTCCTTGAATCGGGGCGCCCACAGGCCCGTATCGGCCATCCTGTCGCGTAGATCCTTGGGCGAGGCGGTGGCGATCTTCGCCAGCACCGTCTCGGCCGCGCGGGCAAGTTCCGCGTCGCCCTGTCCCTGCACCCAGCGGGCGCCGAGCACCAGCGCCTCGATCTCGTCCTCGCCGAACATGAGCGGCGGCAGAAAAAACCCGGCGCGCAACACGTAGCCGACGCCCGCGCCGCCGTCGATGCGCGCGCCCAGCTCCACCAGGGTCTGCACGTCGCGGTAGACCGTGCGCACCGACACCGACAACTGCGCGGCGAGCTGCGCCGCGGTCACCGGCAGGCGCCGCGCGCGCAGCGCGTCCATCAGGCGGAACAGGCGGGCGGTGCGGCTCATGACGCGCGGCAATCCCCCGAGGCCGGCAGCAGCGCGGCCAACGCCGGGCCGATCTGCCCGACGCCGAACAGTGCATGCATCTCATCGTTCATCGACCGTCATCCCTCGATCCGCCGAGGCCGATGCTACGCGCATCGGGTGCGGCTCCCGTCTCTTGGGCGAGCCGATGCCCTCGCGGTCAGCCGGGCGGCATCCTGGACAGATCCATCCACTTCGGGCCCCACACATGGCCGTCGGGGTCGATGAGGTCGCGGCCATACATCCAGTCGAAGTCCTCGACGGGGTTGATGTCCGCCGTCCCGCCGTGTGCGGCAGCCGCCATGTTCATGGCATCGACTTCCTCGCGTGTCTCGCAGGAGATGTTGAGTCCGACTTCGCTGGTGCTTGCCGGGGCAATCGGGCGCGCGGTCAGCGAGCGCCATTGTTCATGCGTCAACAGCATCACGCTGATCGTCTCGCTCAGCACCATGAGCGCGCCGGTCTCGCCGGA
>JAKAHP010000415.1 GCA_021825505.1 Pseudomonadota bacterium | reverse complement strand
CCTTTTTGTAAGTGCTCCATGAACCCCACCCTGTGCGCGGAGGAGCTCAGGTGCTGGAATGCTGGGTATGGAAGTTCCAGGGAAGCAGAGCGTCGAAGTCGTCGGCGGTGCGCGCCACCGGCAGGCGTTCGAGCACATAGCGCAGCCACAGATAGGGCTCACGGCCGTTGGCCTTGGCCGTCTCCAGCAGCGAGTACAGCACGGCGCTGGCGTGGGCGCCGGCCTGGGTGTTGCTGAACAACCAATTTTTGCGACCGACCACGAAGGGTCGGATGGCGTTTTCGGCGCGGTTGTTGTCGATGGGCAGATCGCCGCGTTCGACGTAGCGCACGAGCTTGGGCCAGTAGCTGTCCATGTAGGCCAGGGCCTGGCCGAGGGCAAGTTTCGGGGGCACGCCGGGGCGCACGCGATCGAGCCATGCACGCAGCGCGTCGAGCTGGGAGCGGCTGCGCTGCTGACGCAACTGTTGCCGGGCATCGGCATCGAGTTCGGCGGCCTCACGCTCGACGCGGTAGAGCTCGCCGATCATGGCAACGGCCTCGTCGGCCAATCCCTTCTTGCCCTTGGGTTGCAGCTTGGCGGCATCGACGAAGCGGCGTCGAACATGGGCCCAGCATGCCAGGTGGGTGATGCCCTGCGTGGCCACGACGGCGTTGTAGCCCTCATAGCCGTCGGTCATCAGATGGCCGCCCCAGCCCTGGAGCAGGCGCATCGGCACGGCACGGCCGCGGCTGGGGTCGTAATCGAAGATCACGACCTTGCGGTCAGCGCTGCCGCCGCAGGCCACCCACATGTAGCTGGTGCTGTGCGGTGTCTTGCCCGGCTCGTTGAGCACTTGAACCGTGGTCTCGTCCATGTGGATGAGTGCACCCTCCAGCAGCGTGTCGCGCAGCAGGTTGTGCAGCGGCTGCAGGGCGTCGCGTGCCAGGCGGATCATCCAGCGCGCGCTGGTCTGGCGCGCGATGGGCACGCCTGCGCGCGCCGAGACGTATTCCAGGCGCGCCAGCGGCTGGGCGTCGACGTACTTGGCCGTGGCCAGCATCGCCAGGGTGCTGGCGCTGGCGTTGCTCTTGGGCAGCACCGCCGGCGGCGCCGGGGCGATCTTCGGAGCGCCGTGATCGGTGCCGGCGCAGGCGTAGCGCTTGCGGATGTGGCGCAGCACCCGGAACTGCATGGGCACGATGTCGAGCTGCTCGCTGATCTCTTCGCCGATCTCCACCATCGGTTTGCCGCAGCAGGCGCACAGGCGCTGGTCTTCAGGCAGCGCGTGCACGATGTCCACGCGGGGCAGGTGCGGCGCCAGCGCCTGGCGCTTGCCGCGCGGCTTGCGGTCCTTGGGGGCGACCTTGTCGTCGTCGAGCGGCGGCGGCAACTCCAGCGTCGCCTCGCCGTCGTCGCATGCCAGCGCGTCGGCCTCGTCGAACAGGCGGCTTTGCGCCGCCTCGCTGCTGGGGCCGAACATGCGTCGGCGCGCCGTGGTGATCTGCTCGTAGAACCGCTGCATTTGGGCTTCGAGGCGCTGGACCTGGGCCTCGTAGACCAGGCGCATGGCTTCGCGGCCTTGCTCGTGCCCTTCCTGCAAACCTTGCTCGCGCCCCTCCTGCAATCCTTGCTCGAGGCCTTCTTGCAAACCTTGCACACGACCTTCCTGGCGACCCTGCTCGCGCGCGGCCAACAGCAAAGCGCGAATCTCCTGCGGATCCGTCGGAATATTCGAAGGAGAATAATCCTTGAATTCTGGATGAAGGGGTGACGCCTCGCGCATGGAACGAATTATAAATCAATTCGCTCACGTTTTGTGAGGCGCGCCATCATTTATCAACTGGCGCGGGTGTAGTTCAGCTTCTGGTGTGGCTTTTGCGCCCACAAATCATATCCGTCGAGCAACCAGCGTAACTGCTCAGCCGACAGATTGACTGTCGCGCCAGATGCGTGGAAATCCGGCCAATAAAACCGATCGGATTCCAGTCGCTTGATCCACAGGCAGAATCCATTGCGGTCCCAGTAGAGGATCTTCAGCCGATCGCGGCGACGGTTGATGAAGGCATACAGCGCTTCGCCGAAGACGTTACCGCCGAACTCCTGCTCGACCATCGCGCTCAAGCCGCCGATGCCCTTGCGAAAGTCGATCGGCTGGCGGCACAGGAACACCTCGCGCACCATGAAGCCGGGATGCATCACGCCTCCCGCAAGACTTGCAGCAGCGCACCCAACCAGGCAGGATCGGGCAACTGCGCAAACCGTAGGCTGCAGAATCCCGCCTCGATGCACAAATCCTTGCGCGCCTCGGTTGTTGCTGAAACGACCCGCACGAAATTCCCAGCCGAAGCATCAGCGCCAGTTTCCGACGCCGCACGCTCACGCCGCTGCCGTTTCAGCTTGGCGCGCCAGGCATAAAGCGCTTGGACATTTAACCCCTTGCGCTCAGCGTATTCCTTCGTGCTCAAGCCCATCGCCTCGATCGCCTCGAGGTGCCCAACCCAAAACTCCTGACCGCCCATCCCGTTAACCTCACTCATCAGATGGGACAGAGGTTTTCACATCACCGCCTCTCGCTCAAGAGTGGGGTTCGTGGATCGCTTACGCCT
>JAKAHP010000414.1 GCA_021825505.1 Pseudomonadota bacterium | reverse complement strand
GATCTGCTGTTTCCACGGCCGTCACATCAACCCGCAGATTCTCGCCGGGCTCGACGGCAACAACTGGGATCTGCAAGGCTACGTCGCACGCGGCGGTTACGCGGCGCTGCGCAAGGTGCTCGGCGCCGACGGCAACGGCGGCATGACGCCCGAGCAGGTGATCGCCGAGGTCAAGGCTTCCGGGCTGCGCGGCCGTGGCGGCGCCGGTTTCCCGACCGGACTGAAGTGGAGCTTCATGCCGCGTCAGTTCCCGGGGCAGAAATACCTGGTGTGCAACACCGACGAAGGCGAGCCGGGAACTTTCAAGGATCGCGACATCATCCGCTTCAATCCGCACATCCTGATCGAAGGGATGGCGATTGCTGCGTACGCGATGGGCATCAGCGTCGGCTACAACTACATCCACGGCGAGATCTTCGCCGACTACGAGCGTTTCGAGGAAGCGCTCGAGCAGGCGCGCGCCGCCGGCTACCTGGGTGACAACATCCTGGGCAGCGGCTTCAGCTTCCAGCTGCACGCCTCGCATGGCTTCGGCGCCTACATCTGCGGCGAGGAAACGGCGCTGCTCGAGTCGCTCGAAGGCAAGAAGGGCCAGCCGCGCTTCAAGCCGCCGTTCCCGGCCAGCTTCGGCCTGTACGGCAAGCCCACGACGATCAACAACACCGAGACCTTCTCGGCGGTACCCTGGATCATCCGCAACGGCGGCCAGGCCTATCTCGAAGTCGGCAAGCCCAACAACGGCGGCACCAAGATCTTCTCGATCTCCGGCGACGTCGCGCGCCCGGGCAATTACGAAGTGCCGATGGGCACGCCGTTCACCAAGCTGCTCGAGCTGGCCGGCGGCATGCGCGACGGGCGTGCGCTGAAGGCGGTGATTCCCGGCGGCTCGTCGGCTCCGGTGCTGCCCGCCGAGATCATCAACGACTGCACGCTGGACTACGACTCGATCGCCAAGGCGGGTTCGATGCTCGGCTCCGGCGCAGTGATCGTGCTCAACGACACGCGCTGCATGGTCAAGTCGCTCGAGCGCCTGTCCTACTTCTACCAGCACGAGTCTTGCGGCCAGTGCACGCCGTGCCGCGAAGGCACCGGCTGGCTGTGGCGCGTGGTGCAGCGCATCGAGCATGGCCGCGGCCGTGCCGAGGATCTGGACCTATTGAATTCGGTATCGGACAACATCGCCGGGCGCACGATCTGCGCGCTGGGCGATGCGGCCGCGATGCCGGTGAAATCCTTCGTCAAGCACTTCCGCGCCGAGTTCGAGTACCACATCGAACACAAGACGTGCATGGTGCCGGCTTATCTGTAAAGCGCTACGCAGCCGCCACGGGAATTGAAACGACATCATGGTTGAACTGGAAATCGACGGCCGCAAGGTCGAGGTGCCCGAAGGCTCGATGGTGATGGACGCCGCGCACAAGCTCGACGTCTACGTGCCGCATTTCTGCTATCACCCCAAGCTCTCGATCGCCGCCAACTGCCGCATGTGCCTGGTCGACGTCGAGAAGGCGCCCAAGCCGCTGCCGGCGTGCGCCACGCCGGTGGCGCAGGGCATGATCGTGCGCACCCAGTCCGAGCGCGCGCGCCAGGCGCAAAAGGGCGTGATGGAGCTGCTGCTCATCAATCACCCGCTGGACTGCCCGATCTGCGATCAGGGCGGCGAATGCCAGCTGCAGGATCTGGCCGTCGGCTACGGCGCATCGACCTCGCGCTACGAGGAAGAGAAGCGCGTGGTGTTCCACAAGAACGCCGGCCCGCTGATCGCGATGGAGGAAATGACGCGCTGCATCCATTGCACCCGCTGCGTGCGTTTCGGCCAGGAAGTGGCCGGGATCATGGAACTGGGCATGGCCAACCGCGGCGAGCATTCCGAGATCACCAGTTTCCTCGAAGGCTCGGTCGACTCGGAACTGTCGGGCAATATGATCGACCTGTGCCCGGTCGGCGCGCTGACCAGCAAGCCGTTCCGCTACGCCGCGCGCGGCTGGGAGCTGCAGCGCCGTGCCTCGGTCAGCCCGCACGACAGCCTGGGCGCCAACCTGGTGGTGCAAGTCAAGAACAACCGCGTGCTGCGCGTGCTGCCGCAGACCAACGAGGCGGTCAACGAGTGCTGGATCGCCGACCGTGACCGCTTCAGCTATGAGGGTCTGAACGCCGCCGACCGCCTGGCCAGCCCGATGATCCGCGAGGACGACGGCTGGCGCGAAGTCGACTGGCCGACCGCGCTGGATTTCGTCGCCCGCGCCCTGCAGCGCGTGCTCGACGTCGACGGTGCCGCCGGCATCGGCGCGCTGGCCTCGGCCGGCAGCACCGTCGAGGAGCTGTACCTGCTGGGCAAGCTGGTGCGTGCGCTGGGAAGCGACAACATCGATTTCCGCGTGCGCCGCAGCGATTTCGCCGCCACCGATGCGGTGCCCAGCCTCGGGCTGGCGCTGGCCGACGTGGCGCAACTGCAAGGCGCGCTGGTGGTCGGCTCGACGCTGCGCAAGGATCATCCGCTGCTGGCGGCGAAACTGCGCCGCGCCGCGAAGTCCGGTGCGCAGGTCGCGGTGCTGCACGCCGCGGCCGACGATCTGCTGATGACGCTGG